>NZ_BAAJXA010000013.1:0-233220 GCF_057537855.1 Streptomyces diversicolor | reverse complement strand
CTCTGGCCGAGCCGGTGAAGCAGGTGAGAGGCGTTTCCCAGGTGCCCGCGGCGCATGTCCAGCCAGGCCAGTCCGCTTCCGGGCTTGTCCATCGCCACCAGCAAGTCGAACAGCGGAACCGGCGCGGGACGGACACGGCCCGTGCCGTCGTCGAGAAGCGCGGTGAGGCGGTCGGTGAGCGTGCAGCGTTCGCAGAGCCGACCACGCAGGAGCTTGCCCTCTAAACCGCAGCGTGAGCAGTCGAAAGTCTGGGAGAAGCCGGCACAGGTAGTGCAGATCGAAGCCCCGTCACCGGGGCGGAGCCCGGGAAGGGCCCGGTCCTCGCCGCATCCCGGGCAGGTGCCCCGTGTCCGGACGGCGCGGTCCGAGCAGGTCCGGCAGACGTATCCGTCGGGCCAGGCGCCGGCCTTGTGTCTGCGAAGACCGCAGCGGCAGCACTCGGCCATGAACCAGCGTTCGTACTGTTCGTCGGTGGTGTAGGGGCGGGTCATGCGTCGGGAAGGATGCGGGCCGCGCGAGGGCGGAGCTTCGCGACGTTCGAAGGCGGGGTGGGGAGGTCGCCGGTGGCGGTCTTGCGGACGCCGGCGTTCTCGGCGGTGGTGGCCACCAGGTCGGCCGGGGTGCACGACAGGATGTCGCAGAGCGCGGCCATGACCTGCAACGACAGTCGTTCCGGGGTGCCGGAGACGAGACGGTGGACCTGGGAGGCGGACAGGTCGATGTCGCGCTCGCGCAGCAGCGGCACCAGTTCGGTGGCCGTGAATATCTGGTGCTGGGCCATGACCTCACGCAGCCGCCAGGCGTAGCCGACCTTGCGCTTCATGCTTGCCTCCCGGTCTGGGTCTGGAGAGCGGCGGTGATGGTGGAGTCCAGATGCCGCCGCAGGGTGCGGGTGCGGAAGTCCGAGGACACGCAGGTGTAGAGCGAGGTGGTGCTGGCGTGTTCGTGGCCGACTTGCTCCTGGACGAAGCGCGGGTCCCAGCCGTCCTCGATCAGGTGGGTGACGTAGGACCTGCGGAAGGAGTGGAAGTCGAGCCCCTCGTCCAGACCGAGGGCCTTGCGGTAGGCGATGAAGCGGGAGTTGAGCCGCTGGCAGCCAATCCGCAGTCCCCGCTCGGAGGGTCAGGCCGCCGGGTTGTTGTCGGCGCCGAACAGCGGGCGGACCTCGGTGAACCACTCGTCCAGGACGTCCGGTGTCCAGTCGAAGACGGTCAGAACTCCGCGGCGTTTGGGCGGCGAGCCATTCTTGGCCTTGCCGAACCGGACCTGGCAGCGGCCGTACTCGCCGAACTCGCCGCCATGCGGGTTGCGGCCGAAGTCGGCGGCGTCGAGCATCCGTGTCTCGTTGCGCCGCGTTCCGAAGGCGTAGGCGGTCTTGAACAGCGTCGCGTCACGGAAGGCGGGCAGCCAGCCCTTGCGGCCGAAGGCCCGGATGCGGGCGACCTCGTCGTCGCAGTGCGCGAAGAAGGCGTGCAGCTCGGCCTTGGTGAACGCGCGCTTCTTGGCGTCCGCCTCGTTGTCCTGGACGTGCACCGCGGTGTTCCACTCGTGCACCACCTGAACCGGATGGGTCCCGAACCGCTCCTCACAGGTGGCCGTCCACTCATACAGCGGATCGGTGACGAAGTGGCAGAACGCCCGCACGGCCTCCGAGTACGAGCGGATCGTGGAACGCTTCAGGTCCCGCAGTGAACGCAGGTCACCGAGCCACTCGTCGACCATCGCCGGCGTCCAGAGCCAGGGATAGGTGTTCACGTAGGCCGCGAACGCCTTGACCGTGTTCTCCCGGACCTCGACAGTCGTCCGGGCCAGATTCCGAGCGAGCTGCTGGTTGGCGAACCCGGTCAGCATCGCCGTGAAGACCTGTTCCTCGGGCCGCAGCAAGGCGACCCCGTCGACCAGGTGCAGCCCGGCCGCCCCCCGGTATCGGCCCGTTGAACCCCACCGATTCACCACCCTCCGTGACTCGCATCAGATGCGAGAAAACCGCATCCCATGCGAGTCGCTGGAGAAGCCCGAGGTCAGCCCCCTGCATGGACCACGATGAGGTCCGAGACGCGGGTATCGTCACCGTCAGAGACCACGCTCAAGTCTGCAGGTCCGCAGCACGATTGCCCTTGCCTCACCGGGAGATTCGCCAACTATCGCGAGTTCGCATCCGATGCAATTGGCGGCGGTCGGAACATCCGAACGGAAATCGGCGGTGACCAAGTCCTGTCGGCGACCACGGCCGGGCGGGGAGCATCTCGGAGATGTGCATGGTGTCGCCCCGCCGCGCGTAGTCGAGGAGCGTGCGGAACCTCGGCCGCCGGAGTGGGCGGAGGCGATCCCCGGATCGCACGGGTTCATCGGACGCGTCGCCCACCTGTCGGCAAACGATCAGGAGGACCGCGGCGGCGGCCGGCAACTCCCCGGGAACCCGGCGCCGACCAGCGCCGTCGGCCGAGGACCGTGGAGCCCGCTGCGCAGGTGAAACGGCCACGTCACCGAACCGGGGCCAAGGTCGCTCCGCTACCGCTGAGTTCCGTTCGGACACCGGCCCGTCACGGGGGTTGACTTGAAACCGCCGGTCCCTCACAGTGCTCGTTAATGCGCATTACCTAATACGCATTAACAGCGAGGAGGAGCGGCGTGGCCAAGGAAGTCGCGGGACGAGCCCGGCCGGGGCGGACCCCTGCGCCGCCGGGACGGCGCTCCCGTCCCCGGCAGGCCGAGGTGGCCCAACTGGCCGGTGTGTCACAGGCGACGGTGTCCCTGGTGCTGTCGGGACGGGACGAGGCGACGGCGCGGCCGATCTCGGAGGAGACCCGCCGCAAGGTCCTCCAGGCCGCGCAGAGCCTCGGCTACGTGCCCGATCCGGCCGCCCGCCGGCTCGCCGCCGCCCGCAACAACCTGCTCGGTGTGTTCAGCTTCACCGCGACCTTCCCGACCGATGTACGCCACTCGTACTACCCCTTCCTGGTGGGCGTGGAGCAGGAGGCCGCCGCACAGGGCTACGACCTGGTCCTGTTCACCGGCTCCAGCGCGGGCGGCGCCGACGCGGCCGGCGCGGGCGCGCTCAACCGGGTACGGCTGGCGGACGGTTGTCTCTTCCTCGGCCGGCACGCTCCCGCGCGGGAACTGGCGCGGCTCGTGCGGGACGGCTTCCCGGTCGTCCATCTCGGCCGCCGCGAGGACACCGACCGGGTGGCCTGGGTGGGCGCCGACTACGTGAGCGCCAGCCGGGACGTCGTCACCGCGCTCGCCGACGCCGGTCACCGGCGCGTCGTGCTGGTGCGCGAGGACGACGACGCGCCGGCCTCCGCCGACCGCGAGCGCGGCTTCCTGGACGGCCTGCGGGCCGCGGGCCTGCCCGCCGGGCCGCGGGCCGTCTTCCGCTCGGCCGATCCGGCCTCCGAGGTCACCGCCGCGCGGATCCGCGCCTGGCACAGGGACGGAGTGACCGCGTTCGTCGCCGAGGAGACCGACACCGGTGACGCCTGGCGCGCCCTGCGGGCCGCGGTCGCCGAGGCGGGCCTCGGCTGCCCCGGCGATGTGTCGCTCGCGGTCCTGGGCAGCCCGCCACCGGACCTGGCGAGCGAGCCCGTACCGATGGGGTTCGACATCCCACGGGCGAGGCTGGGCGCCGAAGCCGTCCGGCTGCTGTCCGCCCTCATCGCGGGCGAGCCGACCGAAAGCACGCTCGTCGCCTGCACGTTCAGGGTCGGCGTCAGCGCCGGTCCGCCGGGCGCCGGCTGAGCCACGGCCGGCCACCGAGCGAACCCCGCACCCGACCGGCCGCACCTTGGGCCGGTCGGCCCCGAAGACCAGCAAGGAGAAGCGTGATACCGGAAGCCGACATCCTCATCGTGGGCGGTGGGCTCGGCGGCGTCGCCGCCGCGCTCGCGGCCTGCCGGGCCGGATGCAGCGTCGTGATGACCGAGGAGACGGACTGGATCGGAGGCCAGCTCACCAGCCAGGCCGTGCCGCCGGACGAACACCCGTGGGTGGAGCAGTTCGGCGTCACCGCCACCTACCGGCAACTGCGCGAGGCCATCCGCGACTACTACCGCCAGTGGTACCCGCTGCGCGCCGAGGCACGGGCGGTGGCCGAACTCAACCCCGGTGCCGGACGGGTGAGCAAGCTGTGCCACGAACCCCGGGTGGCGCTGGCCGTGCTGGAGGGCATGCTCGCCCCGCACCGGGCGGCCGGACGCCTGACCGTCCTGACCGAACACCGGCCGGTCGCCGCCGAGTCCGACAACGATGTCGTACGATCGGTCACCGTGCGGGACCTGCGCGACGGCACCCGCCGCACGCTGACCGCCCGTTACGTCCTGGACGCCACCGAGACCGGCGAACTGCTGCACCTCGCCGGCGTCGAACACGCCACCGGCGCCGAGTCACGAGCCGAGTTCGACGAGCCGCACGCTCCGGACGCCGCGCAGCCCCTCAACCAGCAGGGCATCACCGTCTGCTTCGCGATCTCCCACCACGAGGGCGAGGACCACACGATCGACCGGCCCGCCGACTACGACGTCTGGCGTGCCTACCGGCCCGCGTTCTGGCCCGGCCCGCTGCTCGGGTTCACGGCACCCGATCCGCGCACCCTGGAACCCGTCGGACGCACCTTCCGGCCCAATCCCGACATCGACCCGCTCGCCGTCACCGCCGACCAGAGCGCCGACGCGGGCGACAAGGAACTGTGGGGATTCCGCCGCATCCTGGCCCGGGGACTGCACGCACCGGGCGCGTTCGCGTCGGACATCACGCTGGTGAACTGGCCGCTCAACGACTACTGGCTCAAGCCCTACATCGGCCAGGAGACCGAAGCCCTCGACGGGGCACGGCAGTTGTCGCTGTCGCTGCTGTACTGGCTGCAGACCGAGGCACCCCGCCCCGACGGCGGCACCGGCTATCCCGGTCTGCGGGCCCGCCCCGACGTCACCGGCACCACCGACGGCCTCGCCAAGGCCGCGTACGTGCGCGAGTCGCGGCGCATCAAGGCCGTCACCACCATCACCGAACACGACGTCGCCATCGACCTGGTCGGCCCGCGCGGGGGCACCCGCTACCGCGACTCCGTGGGCGTCGGCGGCTACCGCATCGATCTGCACCCCTCCACCGGCGGCGACTCCTACATCGACATCGGCTCCGTCCCCTTCGAGATCCCGCTCGGCGCGCTCCTGCCGCGCCGCATGCGCAACCTGCTGCCGGCCGGCAAGAACATCGGCACCACCCACATCACCAACGGCTGCTACCGGCTGCACCCGGTGGAGTGGAACGTCGGCGAGGTCGCCGGCGCCCTGGCCGGCTACTGCCTCGCCGAGAACGTCGAGCCGCACCAAGTGCACTGCGAGAACAAGCGGTTGGAGGACTTCGGCCGGCTGCTCGACCGCTCGGGCGTGCAACGTCACTGGCCCGACGTCAGAGGCTACTGAACCACCCCCGCGCGGCGCGGAGTCGGGCGGGGCAGCACCACCTGCCCCGCCCCGCCGCCCGCGTGGACCGACCCAGCACAAGGAGGTGCCCGGACATGACCACCCACCGCATCCGCGTCGGCATCGACGTGGGCGGAACCTTCACCGACGCCGTGGCCGTCGACGCCACGACGCTCCGACTCGTGGGCCAGGTGAAGGTGCCCACGAGCCACCACCACGAGGACGGCGTCGCCCACGGCATCGTCGAAGCGCTCGACCGGCTCCTGCGACAGACCGGCCACGCACCCGCCGACGTCACCTTCCTCGCCCACGGCACGACCCAGGCTACCAACGCCCTGCTGGAGGGCGACGTCGCCACCGTGGGCCTGCTCGGCATCGGCACGGGACCGGCGGCCTTCCTCACCCGCCGCCTCGCCTCCCTCGCCAAGCTCGAACTCACCCCCGGCAAACGGCTTCCCCTGCTGTACGCGCACGTACCCGACCCCGACGACGAACGCGCCGTACACGCGGCGGTCCAGCAGCTGAAGGACGCCGGCGCACAAGCGCTCGTGGCCAGCGAGCCGTTCGGTGTCGATCGACCCGAGGGCGAGCAGGCCGTCGCCGCGGCCGGCCGCGCCGCCGGGCTGCCGACGACGGCCGCGCACGACATCACCTCCCTGTACGGGCTGCGCAAGCGCACCCGCACCGCCGTCGTCAACGCCGCGATCCTGCCGCGCATGCTGGCCACCGCCGACCTCGTGGACTCCTCCATCACCAAGGCGGGCGTCACCGCGCCGCTGATGGTGATGCGCTGCGACGGGGGAGTGATGTCGCTCGACGAGATGCGCCGCCGCCCCCTGCTCACCGTGCTGTCGGGACCGGCCGCGGGAGTCGCGGGCGCCCTGATGCAAGAACGCGTCAGCGAGGGCGTCTTCCTGGAGACCGGCGGCACCTCGACCGACATCAGCGTCGTCCGCCGCGGCAAGGTCGCCGTACGGCACGCCACCATCCTCGGCCGCACCTCCTACCTCAACGCCCTGGACGTGCGCACCGTAGGCATCGGAGGCGGCTCCATGGTCCGCCTCGCAGACGGCCGGATCACCGGTGTCGGCCCGCGCAGCGCCCATATCGCCGGCCTGCCGTACGCCTGCTTCGCCGCAGCCGACGACCTGCGGGACGCCACACTGACCACGGTGCGCCCGATGCCGGGCGACGCCGCCGACCACGCGGTGCTCGACGCCGCGGGCGGACGGTTCGCGATCACCCTGACCTGCGCCGCCAACGCCCTGGGACGGGTACCGGAAGGCGACTTCGCCCACGCCGACCCCGAGGTGGCGCGCGCCGCGCTCGCCCCGCTCGCCGCCGCACTCGGCACCGACGTGGCCACCGCCGCCACCCGGATCCTGGACGCGGGCACCGCCCAGGTGAAGACCGTCGTGGACACCCTGATACGCGAGTACCGACTGGACGCCGACATCGCGGTCCTGGTCGGCGGCGGGGGCGGCGCGGCCTCCGTCACCCCGCACCTGGCCGCGGTCACCGGCATGCGCGGCCGGATCGCCGCGCACAGCGAGGTCATCAGCCCGATCGGCGTCGCCCTCGCCCTGGTCCGCGAACAGGTGGAGCGGATCGTGCCCGGGGCGAGTCAGGAACAGATCCTCGCCGTACGCGCGGAAGCCGAGCAGGCCGTCATCGCCCAGGGCGCCGCCGCCGACGGCGTGGAGGTCGAGGTCACCGTGGACGCGCAGACCCATGCCGTGCGCGCCGTCGCCACCGGAGCCACCGAACTGCGCACCCAGGACCGCGCCCACCGGGCCGACGAGAACGAACGCCTGCGCCTGGCCGCGGCCAGCCTCAAGACCGACCCCTCCCGCGTCCAGGTCCTCGCCGGCACGCCCGCGCACACCGTCTACGGCGCCGACACGCCTCGCCGCTTCCGCCCCGACCGGCATCCGGTACGGATCGTGGACGCCGACGGCGTCGTACGCCATCACGCCGCCGACGCCACGGTGGCCGCCACCACGGTCGGACAGGCACCCGAGGTCCTGGCCCGCCTGGTCGCCGAGTCCACCTCCTACGGCGACGGCGGAGTGCGCGCCCCCGCCGTCCGCCTGCTGCTGGGCTCGCGCATCGCCGACCTCTCCGGCGTGCTGGACCCGCAGCCGCTGCTCGCCCTCGCCCGCAGCGAACTGCGCTCCAGGGCCGCCGACGAACCCGTCGTCGCCGTCCTGGAGGCACGGACATGACCGCCCCCGCGGCAGGCCAGGACCTCGCGCGGACCGACGACATCGAGTGGGCCGTACGACTGCTGGCCGCCACCCCCACCCATGAGGGCCGCGACCCCCTGCTGCTGCGCCGATGGGCCCTGGCCGCCGACGCGTTCGGCGCCGCTCTCACCCCCGTCGCCTGCACCGCCCGCGTCGTCGAACGCGACGGCGGACTCAGGCAAGGGCTGCTCGCCCGCTACCGCTCACGACCGCCGACGGTCGAGCTGTACACCGACACCCTCGCCCTCGCCGAGCGCGTCGTCGACGAACACGGCTGGCGCGCCTGGTACCCGCCGGGCTCGGTGCGGGCCGCCGCCCTCGCCCACGAGGCCGCGCACGCCCACCTCCACCACGGCCCGGCACGGGCCGCCCTCACCCGCAGCCTCGGCCACACCGCGATGCGGCTCGGCCGCTGGCAGTTGCCCGGCCATGTCGCAGGCGCCGAGGAGGTCGCCGCGCACGCCTACGCCCGCACCGTGTGCGGCCTCGGCCGAAGCCCCCTGCTCCTGACCGCCGCGCTGGCCGCCGTGACCGGCGACGACCGTGCCCGCCCCGCAAGAAGAGAGAACTGACATGGGTGTCGTCATCCTCGTCGTCATGGCGGCCGGTGTCGCCGCGATGCTCACCCGCAGAATTCCCACGGCCTTCGCCCTGGTCATCCTCGCCGTGGCCATCGCCTTCCTGGCCGGCGCGCCGCTCACCGGCGAGAACAGCGTCCTGGACACGGTGCTCCAGGAGGGCGCACCGGCGCTGGCCGCGACCATGGTCGCGATCATCCTCGGCTCCTGGCTCGGCCGGCTCCTCGACGAGACCGGCATCGCCGGCACCCTCGTCCGCAAGATCGTGGAGTTCGGCGGCGATCGGCCCACCGTCGTCGCCCTCGGCGTCCTCGCCGTCTCCGCGCTCGTCGGCACCGTGACGGGCTCGGCGCCCGCGGCCATGCTCGCCGGCATCATCGGCATCCCCGCCATGATCGCCGTGGGCGTGCCCAAGGTGACGGCCGCGGGCACCGTGCTGATGGGCATCGCCGTCGGCGCCCCCTTCGAACTGCCCGTGTGGCAGTTCTTCTCCACCGCGCTGAACCTGCCGATCCCCACCGTGCGCGGCTTCATGGTGAAACTGTTCCCCTTCGCACTGGCCGCGGCCCTCGCCTATGTGGTGATCGAAACCCGTCGCCGCGGCACCGAGCACACCTGGTCCCTGAAGTCGGTGCCGGCCCGGCCCCGTTCACGCCGGGAACAGCTCGGCGACGCACCCTGGTACGCGCTGCTCGCCCCGCTGGTGCCGCTGGTGCTCGCCCTCGGCCTTGAGGTGGCCATCGTCCCCTCCCTGCTGGCGGGCGTCGGCTACGCCCTGGTGACCACGACGAAACCGCGGGAGATGAACAAGCGGCTGCTGCGCACCCTGTACGGCGGCTTCGAGGTCGCCGCGCCGCCGATCACCCTGTTCGTCGCCATCGGCATCCTGCTCGCCGCGGTGAAACTCCCCGGTGCCGTCGACGCCCTGCAACCCCTGGTCAAGGCGGTCAGCCCGGACAACCCCGTGCTGTTCGTGCTCGTCTTCACCCTGCTGGTGCCGCTGTGCCTGTACCGCGGACCGCTCAACGTCTTCGGCCTCGGCGCGGGCATCGCCGGCGTCCTCATCGCCACCGGCATCTACCCGGCCGCCGCCGTGCTCGGCATGGCCACCAGCTACAACCAGGTCTTCGGCGTCGCCGACCCGACCAGCACCCAGACCGTGTGGAGCGCCCAGTACGCCGGCGTCAGCCCGCAGCAGGTCATGCTCCGCACCCTGCCCTACGTATGGGCAGTCGCCCTCGGCGGTCTGTGCGTCACCGCCGCGCTGTACCTGTGACCCGATCCCTTCCGCACCCGATGGAGCCGACATGCACGAGCCGCACCTCGACCGCCGTCTCTTCCTGAAGGGCACCGCCGCCACGGGCGCCGCCCTGGCCCTGGGCACCGCCGCCGCACCCGCGGCGACGGCCGCGCCGGCAGGCTTCCCCGACTACACCTACGTCCGCACCCTGCTGACGCCGTCGAAGCTCGCCTACAACCCCACCGGCGAGATCATCTTCCCCACCGTACGCGGCGTCTACGACAAGCTGGCCACGCGGCTGGGCCGCTACTACCTCTACTACGCGCCGCATGACGCGCCGGGCGGCATCTGCCTCGCCTACGGCGACTCCCTCGAAGGGCCGTTCACCGAGTACCCGGACAACCCGATCGTCTCCAACCAGTGGCAGCCGCACTACTCCGTCAGCCATGTCTCCTCACCCCATGTGCTGTGGAACGCCGACGCGAAGGAACTGTGGCTGTACTTCCACGGCGAGAACACCACCACCCGCCTCGCCCGCTCGACCGACGGCATCCACTTCACCTACGACAAGGCGGTCCTGACGACGGCGATGCTGCCCGCGGGCACCACGGAGACGTCGTACGCCCGTGTCTTCCGCCACGACCTGCCCTCGCGGGGCGCCCGCTACGTCATGGTCTTCATGCTCAACAACACCACCAACCACCGTGACATCCACTGGGGTTGGTCCGCCGACGGACGCAACTGGACCTTCGACCAGAAGCCGCTCATCCGGCACGGCGACGTCGGCGCGGTCAACGTCGGCGGCCCGCACCTGCTGCACCGCAACAACTCCACCTACGTCGTCTACAACAAGGACAAGGAGAGCGGCGGCGACATCATGATCACCGAGGTCGGCAACGACTTCACCCTCCGCAACCACCTCGGCGTCTTCTACAACTCCCGTTCCTCGGCCCCGGAGAACGGCCGCGCCGCCGCGCCCAGCTTCGGCACGGACCACGGAGTCCCCTACATGATCTACGAGGCAGGCGAACGCCTCGCCGGCTCCATAGCGGTGGCCCGCGCCTGACCAACCGCCCGGCACCGGCGGGGACGGCCCTCGACCGCGAGATCGGTCGAGGGCCGTCCCTCGTGCTGGGGGAGCGGGATCGGGCCTGAGAGGGACCGACCGTTGAGCGCCACCATGTAAGTGGCCTTCTTTATAGGGCCCGCGCACATGCCGTGCCTCGCGTCCTTTGCCTAGCGTGTGCGCTGCTCGGGGCAGGCCCGGCGGCAGCGCGAACAAGGCTGACAAGGCTGACAAAGGCGGACAAGGGGGTCCGGAACATGGGGCACGGACGACGTCATATCGGGCGGTGGCGGCTGCTGTTCGCCCTGCTGCTGGCGGTGGTGGCCGGCGTTCCGACCGCCGCCGGCACCGCGTCCGCCGCCGCGCCGCCGTACCTCACCCTTGAGGCGAGCTACGGGTCAGGCGTCGTCAAGGGCGGCTGGGAGAGCGTGGAGCGCTATCTCGACACCACCACCGGATTCCGCACCGAGGGTTACCCGCCGGACGGCCGCGGTGACCAGGACGGCCGGCGCGTCACCTACTTCGGCGGCGTCTCCCGCCCCTACTCCGGCCGCTTCCTGCTCTACTCGGCGCCCGGCTGGAACACCGGCACCCGCACCACGCCGGTCCTCCTCGTGCACGGCGCGAACGACACCGCGGACCGTGCCTGGGCCGACCCGGGCGAGGCGGGCGGTTACGGTTGCGGCGCCGCCTCCTGCCCGTCCACCGGGCTGATGCAGTACCTGTCCGCGCGCGGCCACCGCGTCTTCGCCGTCGGCTTCGCGCACAAGCAGGGCGACAACCTGATGCAGGCGCAGATCGTCGGCGACGCGATCGCCGTCATCAAGGCGAAGCTGGGCGTCGACAAGGTCGACCTCGTCGGCTGGAGCAAGGGCGAGATGTCGACCCGTGCGTATGTGTCGTCGGTGAAGCCGAGCTGGGGCCGCGGCTACGCCGGTGACGTACGCAAACTGATCACCGTCGGCGGCCCGAACGGCGGCTACGACTACCCGTACGCCCACGGCTGGGCGCACGACTTCTCCATCTGGCCGGAATGCGGCGGAAAGGTCAACGCACCCTCCCCGCACTCCCACATGACCTGCTACGGCCTGTACACGGCGCACCCCGAATTCTCCATGACGCCCTCCGGCGGCTACGACGACTACCCCGGCCAGCGTCAGATGCTGGCTCGCTGGGACGGGGTGTACGGGGTGGACGGCGCCGCGCAGGACTGGTACACGACGTACTACGGCGGCCAGGGCTTCTACACAGCGGGCGGCGGTATCCAGGCCGCCATCGACGCCGGCTCGCTGATCAAGCCGCTGCAGAACGCCG
Organism: Streptomyces diversicolor; assembly: GCF_057537855.1. NCBI lineage: Bacteria > Bacillati > Actinomycetota > Actinomycetes > Kitasatosporales > Streptomycetaceae > Streptomyces > Streptomyces diversicolor. Next base: position 221,356 of record NZ_BAAJXA010000013.1, on the reverse strand, counting down.
GTGTACCCGCCTCGGTCACGACCTACCTGCTGGCCGGCGGCTCCCCGGACGTCCTCGGCATCTTCAACGAGAACCGCGGCCCCAGCGACGGTGTCGTCTTCATCGCCAGCGCGCTCGACACCACCGGCATCCCCACCGTCGGCGGCACCGCAACCGTCGCCGGCGCCAACCACCTGGAACTGGGGTGGAACACCTCGGCCGCCGCCCAGATCGCCACCTGGCTGTCGTGACGAGAACGACGGACCAGGCAAACCCAGGAGACCAAGGACCGCACATGAGCACGAGCAGCATCCGCTCCCGCCGCGTACCCACCGAGCGGCTGACCGTCCAGATCGAGGAGGTCCGGGACGAGGGGGAACCGGTCGTCTTCGTCCACGGCAACGTCTCCTCCGCCGCGTTCTGGCGCCCCGCCCTCGCCCGGCTCCCGGACCGTTACCGGCCCATCGCGCCGGACCTGCGCGGCTTCGGCGGCACCGACCCGCTGCCCATCGACGCGACACGCGGACTGCGCGACCACACCGACGACCTCGCCGCGCTGCTGACGGCCCTCGGGATCGACCGGGCGCACCTGGTGGGCTGGTCGATGGGCGGAGGCGTGGTGCTGCAGTATCTGCGCGACCACCCGGCGGCGGTGCGCTCGGTGACCCTGGTCAACCCGGTCTCCCCGTACGGCTTCGGCGGCACCCACGGGAAGGACGGCATCCTCAACTCCGAGGACGGCGCGGGCTCCGGCGCGGGCACGGCCAACCCCGAGTTCGTGGCGCGGCTCGCCGAGGGCGACCGCGGCGAGGACTCCCCGCTCTCACCCCGCTCGGTCCTGGCGAACTGCTATGTGAACCCGCCGTGGCGTCCCGAGCACGAGGACGAGTACGTCACGTCCATGCTCAGCACGCGGACCGGCGACGACCACTATCCCGGCGACACCACCGCGTCCCCCTGCTGGCCGGGTGTCGCACCGGGCACCCGCGGGGTGCTCAACTGCCTCTCCCCGCTGCGTTTCCGCATCGACGACCTCCATCTGATCGACCCCAAGCCGCCGGTGCTGTGGATCCGCGGCGAGAAGGACGTGATCGTCTCGGACACCTCGATGTTCGACCTGGCACACCTGGGCTCGATCGGCGCGGTGCCGGGCTGGGACGGGACCCCCGCCCAGCCGATGGTGGCACAGACGCGCCACGCCCTGGACCGCTACGCGGCCGAGGGCGGCACGGTGCGCGAGGTCGCCGTGCCCGGCGCGGGGCACGCGGTGCATCTGGAACGGCCCGAAGTCTTCGGCGCCGCGCTGCTGGACGTGCTCTCGGCATGACGGCGTGCGCGGCGTGTCCGTACGGCGGCGGACCCACCCGGCGGTGGTGACGCCGCCGCGGCGGACGCGACACCTACTCGCTGTGCACGATCTGGATCAGGTTGCCGCAGGTGTCGTCGAAGACCGCGGTGGTGACCGTGCCCGTCTCCAGCGGCTCCTGGGTGAAACGCACCCCGAGTCCGCGCAGCCGGTCGAACTCCGCCCGTACGTCGTCCACGGCGAAGGAGGTGGCCGGGATGCCGTCCTGGACGAGAGCCGTCCGGTACGGCCGCACCGCGGGATGGCCGGAGGGCTCAAGCAGCAGTTCGGTCCCGGTGGGATCTTCCGGCGAGACCACGGTCAGCCACCGGTCCTCGCCGAGCGGCACATCGTGCTTCTTCTCGAAGCCGAGCACGTCGGTGTAGAAACGCAGGGCCGTCTCCTGGTCGTCGACGAAGACACTGGACAGATGGATCTTCATGGGCTGCTCTCCGGTGTGTCGGGCCTGAGCCATCGGGTCACGATGCGCTCCAGCGGCTCGGTGTTCAGGTCGTGGAACTTGTAGCGGCCCTGGCGCCGCGACATGACCAGACCCGCGGATTCCAGTACGGCCAGATGCTGACTGATCGCTTGGCGGGACAGCCCCAAGCCGTGCTTGGCCGTCAGCCGAGCGCATATCTCGAAGAGGGTCTGGCCGTCCCGTTCCACCAGTTCATCGAGGATGCGCCGACGGGTGGGGTCGGCCAACGCCTTGAAGACATCGTCCGCCACGACCACGAGCATAGGCAAGTGGTGACTTGCCTATCAAGTCCGCTGTCCGGAGACGGTTCATGCCGCGGCCGCCTGCCGTCGGTCGGCGCACGACGACGCGGCGCGGATCACCGTGCGGCTCATCGACTCCGGGCGTGGCCCGCGTCGCCGACGGCGGGTTTCCGCGGTGTGACCGCCGCGGCGCGGGAGCGTGTGAACCGGCCGCGGACGACGTCGATCAGCGAGGGGCCGCCCCGCAGACACCACAGGGCGATGACCGGATCGCAGATCGCGCAGCCCAGGGAGGACGTGTGGGCGAACGGCACGATCGGGTTGCCCTTGAGGTGGTGCAGTACGTCCCAGGCGGTGTGCAGCAGCCAGGCGATGCCGATGAACGTCCAGGACTCCAGGCCGCGGTAGGCGACATACGTGGCGACGGCGGTGAACAGGAACTCCCAGCCGCCGAAGCCGCCACCGCTCAGATACGCGGCGCCCGCGCCCGCCACCATGATCGCGTTGAAGCGGCGCCGGTGCGGTTCACGGATCAGCGACATCAGCAGCGCGTACAGGAGGCCGATCAGGATCGGCATGACGTAGATCATGACTGGGTGGCCCTTTCCGGGTCCGTACGGGTGGCGCCGGAGCGGTCGAGCAGGCGCAGGGCGAGGAGACCGCCGACGCCGGGGACGACGGCGACGGCCTTGGCGGTGGGCGTGGCCCGGCTGAGGCGCCAGGTGGCGATCACGACGAACAGATAGGCGCAGCCGTGGGTGGGGCCCATCAGGGAGGAGACGGGTTCGAGGTGGGCGGTGGCGAGGTTGGTCAGCATGACGACCAGTGAGATCAGTTCTGTGTGTGCCGCGATGCGCAGGGGCCGCAGGTGCACGGTCGTACTCCCGTGGTGGAGGCGGGCGTCAGGGTCGGTGTTCCGCCGTGGGCGGGGCCGTGCGCCGCTCACCGCTGACCTTGGAGGCCGGAAGGCGCCCGGCCCTGGAGGTGCCCTTCATGGTGTCGCCGTCGACCGTCACGTCGAAGGCCAGGTTCAGCCGCAGGGGCTTGGTGATGGCCTGATGCCACGTCAGCCGGTCGCCGTCCAGGGCGACATCGCTGAGCGGGACCTCCTCGCCCGCTCCTCGGGCGACGCCGGTCAGCACGCCGGCCTCCCTCCGAAGATCGACCACGGCCTTGATCCTGCCGATGGGAGTGGAGATGGACAGGTCCCAGATGCCTTCGACGGACATGGTGCCGTTCTTCCTTACGGTGTGCGCGAACGAAGAGGGAAAGAGGGGGAGGGAGAAAGAGGGGGAGAGGGAAAGAGGGGTGGACGAGAAGCGGCGCGCTGTGCCGGGCCGGGTGTGCGTACGTGTGCGGTCAGAAACCCACGGGGGCCGGGCCCCGGTCGCGCCACACCGTGCCGCGGCGCTCATACGCGAACATCTCCTCCACGGCGTGCGCGATACGGGGCCCCAGCTCGCGCTCCAGCAGATACAGCCCCAGGTCGAGCCCGGAGGTCACGCCGGCGCCGGTCACGAGGTCGCCGTCGTCGACGACGCGGGCCCGCACCGTGTGGGCGCCGGTGGCGTCGAGCATGTCCAGGCCCAGGTGGTGCGTCGTGGCACGGCGTTCCTCCAGCAGGCCCGCCATGGCCAGGACGAGCGAGCCGCCGCACACGGTGGCGACCGTCACCTCGGGGTTGGCCATGGCCGCCGTCATCAGTGCGGGCAACTCGGTGTTCAGGGTGCGGGCCAGCAGGACCGGGATGAACTCGTTCTCGCGCCACTCCCCGTCGTCCGCGTCACGGTCGGGGACCTCGTCGGGCTTACCGACGCGGCCCGCCGCACCGGGAACCACGATCAGGCCGGGGCGCGAGGGGTCCAGGGCGGCGGTGGCGCGCAGGGGCAGGCCCCCGGTGCCGCTGACCACCTCGCGGGCGCCCTCCGCGGAGACCAGTTCCACGCTGAGCGCGCCCGCGGAGGCGATGCCGCCGGCGGACAGCACTTCGAAGGGGGCGACGACGTCGAGCGGATCGAAGCCGTCGAACAGGACGATCTGGGCGCGCATGGAGAGTTCCTTCGGACGAGGGCGAACCGGCCCGCTGCCGGAGACGCCTTTCGAACGTATGCGGTCGCCCTCGGGCACCCCAGTGGCACCAGTGACACTCTTCAACGGAATACCGCCAAGCCCCACCACCAGCCCTCCAGCCGGGGGCCTTGAGCGCCGACGCCACCATGCCGCAGGGCCACGGACCACGGTCGCCCGCACGTCCGTGCACAGCCGCTCACCACATCCGGCCGGCGGATAAACTCCACACGTGCGCTGATCTCCCCGCGGCGGCCACGTACCGCCGCACACGGTGCCGGCGGTCCCACCCGCGGGGGCCGCCCGGCTGATGTGCCCGCCATCACCCCACCGGAGACTTCGCCATGACTGCGCACCAGCGCCTCACCTACGACACGTTCGTCGAGCGTGCCACCATCGATCCGGCCGTCGTCGGCCTGGTCCTGAAGGGCTCCTGGGCCCACGAGGGCATGACCACCGCACACTCCGACCACGACCTGTACGTCGTCCTCGCCGACGGCGCCGCAACGGAACTCACCCGGTTCGCCGGGCACCGCACCCCGGAACTCGACCTCGTCGTCGTCTCCCTGGACGAGTTCCGCGCCGCCGGCATGCCGGGCTTCGAGCGGTACGCCCTCGCTCGTGCCCGGATCGTGCTCGACCGGCTCGACGGCGGCATCGCACACATCCTGGCCGACAAGGCACGGCTCACCACCGATGAGGCGTCCCGCACCGCACGCGCATGGCTCGACGCCTACGCCAACTCCCTCTACCGCTCGGTCAAGAACGACCGCGACGGCCATGCGCTCGCGGCCCGGCTCGACGCCGCCGACAGCATCCGGTATCTGCTGGAACTGCTTTTCGCCCTCGACCGTCGCCCTCGCCCCTACAACAAGTACCTGGAGTGGGAACTCGCCCGATTCCCCCTGCCCGGCTGGGACACCGGCATGCTGCTGGCCGCGGTGGAACACATCGCGGCAACCGGCGACGTGCCCACGCAGCGACGGCTCTTCGCCCAGGTCGAACCGGCAGCCCGCCAAGCCGGCCACGCCACGGTACTGAACGCCTGGGGCAAGGACCTCAACCTGATGCGCCCCCAGTGACCACCCCACACCTTCGCGCCAGAAACCCCCCGGAACCAGCAGGGTTTGACGGCCGGACGACGGGCGCGTGGTCCGGGACCGTGCGGCGGGGTCAGGTGGTGGGGTGGTAGGTGGTGATCAGGCCTGCTGCTAGTACGGGGTCCACCACCGGGATGCCGAGGTGGTGTTCCAGGCGGGGGCGGACGCCTATGGACGTCAGGCCCGTGCAGGCCAGCAGGAGGGTGTCCGCGCCCTGCGCGACCAGGTCCGCCGCCGCCGAAACGGCGGCTTCGGTGCCCTCCGGGGTGCGTAGTTCCGTGGTGCTGTGCACGCCCTGTGGGCGGATCGAGGCCGTCAAGCGGGTGCCGAGCAGGGCGGCCACGGCGGGTGGAGTCTCGTCCCGGATGCCCAGGACACCGATCCGGCGGCCCAGGGACAGGGCCACGGCCGCCGCGGCCGAACCCGCCCCGACCACGGGAACGCGCACGGCCGCACGGGTGTCGTCCAGGGCCGGATCGGCCGCACAGCTGATGATGACGATGTCCACGCCGTCCTCCTCCAACTCCCGGGCGAGGCGGACGATCTTCGGCTCCGCCCGGCGGTGCGAGGCGTCGTCGTGGATGCCGTGCGGCTGGTCGGGGATGCAGCGGGACACCGTGTGCAGGCCGTAACGCTCGGACAGCAGACGACCGTGGTCCTCGACCACGGCGGGGTCTTCGCTGGTGAGGACGCGGATGATGCCGACGGTGGGAACGGACACGGCAGACCTCGCTTTCATGTGGGAAAGGTCAGGGGTGGGCGGCCACGACCTCGGCCGCGGCGCGGACGGCCAGCGACCGGGCGAGCAGTACGGGCCGGCCGGCGGCCCGCGCCGCCGTCGCCCGCATCTGCTCGGTGTAGCCGATGCAGTCCAGCACCAGCCACGCCGCTCCGCCGTCGGCCAGTTTCCGGGCCGCCTCGGCGATCTGCCGATGGGCCTCATCGGCCGGGGCGTACGGGTCGGCTCCGGCGGCCGTGACGGGTCCGGGGAGCAGTTCGGTCCAGCGCAGGGTGACGTCCGCGACCTGGTCCGGATGCGGGCACACGAGGCCGACCGGGGCGTCACCCACGATCGCGGCCACCGCGCGCTGCACCAGCGGCTCGGCGAAGAGCACCGGTCGGGAGCCGTGGATGGCGGGGAACCGCCCGGTGCACAGCAGCAGGGTCGCGACCGCGCCCTGCGCCTCCGCGCGGGCCACGGCCCGTCGCATCCGGAGGATCAGCGCGCGGTGGCCCAGCAGCACCGAACCGCCGTCGCGCAGCCGGGACACGAGGGGGGCCTCGCCGGGCTCGGGGGCAAGTGCCCGGCGGGTGGCGGCCTCGCTGCCACCGGTGAAGTCGTCCTCGTCCAGGGCGCCGTGCTCGATGAGGTGGACGCCGGGCAGCAGCGGCTCGGCGTCGGGCCGCAGGTCGGACCGGGGGGCCTGGCCGATGGTGACCAGGCCGAGGGCGGGACGGCCCGCGGACGGGGGGCCGGCCGGTGCGGCGGGGGCCGGGGGCTGGTTCGGGAACACGGTCACTCCAGCAGGTCGGGGCGCAGGGGCGTCGGACGAGGCCGCCCGAGCGCGGGGCATGCGGGGGTCGGGATGAGCGGCGCCCGAGCGCGGCGCGTGCGGGCGCGGTGGACGGGGTGGGTGTCGTGGGTGTGGTGGTGCCGGTGTGGCTGAGGGGCCGGCGCGGTGACGCCCGGCCCCGGCGTCACCGCGCCGGCCCCGGCAGCAGCACGGGTGTCAGAGCGCCTTCGTGAGCTTGCTGATGTCGTTGAGCGAGCTGCCCGCGATGAGACCGGCGCCCACCAAAGACATGTCGTTGTCGGACTGCTCGTCCCGGCGGCTCCGCTCGTCGGCCGTGTGCGCACCCCGGCGGCGCCACCGGGTGTAGCCGTAGCGGACGGCGAGCGCGCCCAGCACCATCCAGCCCGCGTTGGCGGTCGCCACCAGCAGACCCGTGGCGAGCAGGACACCGAGCTGGCGGGAGGAGCCGCCGATGAGCTGGATCAGGGCGCCGGGGATCGCCCACAGCAGCAGGGTGGTCATGGTGTGCGGGTCCAGTCCGGACGTGATGGTGGTGACGTACACCTTGGAGACCGGGGGCACCTTGCCGTCGGTGAAGAAGGTGTGCCAGGCCAGGGCCACCACGCCGAGCGCGACGGCGAAGCCCATCACCTGGGCGATGTACTGCTCACGGCGACCGGCCATCTCGTAGGGCTGCCACGGCACGGCGTCCCGGCGCAGCAGCCAGCCCGCCTTGAAGTCGTAGCCGAGGTCGGCGAAGGCCGGCCCTGTGGAGGCGGTGTAGCCGACGAGAAGGGCCAGCGGCACCGTCGGGATGCCGAGGAAGAGACCCACGATCAGGACGATGAGGGTCACCGCGAAGGCCGGGAACCAGCCCGAGTGCATCGCGGCGAGTCCGACGATCAGCTGATGCACCAGCGCGGCGGCCCCGGCCAGCAGCATCCAGCCGATCAGCCCGGGCACGGTCATGTGGCCGATCAGACCGCCGGTGAGGGCGACCACCACCGCTCCCGCGGTGAACAGGACCACGCCCTCCAGCAGGCCGCGCCGCAGCCGGGTCGCGCCGACCGTGCGCCCGGGGGTGCCGTCGTCCTCGGCCCGCGCCGCGCCGGCCTTGCGCCCGCCGCCCCCGCGCCCGCGCCCGCGCATCAGCATCCCGGCCTGGCCCAGGGCGACGAGCCCCGCGCCGATCATCAGGCCGTGCGGGACGAAGGCGCCCGACAGGTCGACATCCAGCAGGGTCGGCGCGTACTGCGCCACCAGCAGACCGATGCCGAACATCAGCAGCGCCCAGACGTTGCCCAGGAAGGCGACACCGGCCGCGCTCGTCGGGATCTTCATCAGCGCGCCGAGCAGACCGACCACGGCGCCGGCACCGAGGACCACGGCCTTCTTGCCACCGCTGTCACCGGCCTTGATCGTCTCGGCCGCCGCGATACCGGCGGGCCAGGCGTTGGTCGCCGGGAGCAGTGTGGAGTCGAAGACCCGGTACAGGACCCAGCTGTCGACCGCCAGGCCGATGGTCGCGCCGCCCAGCATCGGCCACACCAGGTCGGTGCGGCCCAGCGCGAAGGGCACGGCGATCGGGGTCATCAGCGAGTTGGCCGCGGCGAAGGTCGAGCCGGACACGGCCGACTGCACGAGGTTCTGGCGGTGCAGCGACCGCATCCTGACCAGGACACCGGCCGGGACGCGCCCGACGAGCATCGCGACCAGGGCGCCGATCACGGCGGTGTTCGGGGACACACCGAGCGAGGTGATCAGGACGACGCCGATCAGCGCGCCGAGCACGGACAGCAGCACGATGAGGATCGCGGTGACCGGTTCCAGCGCACGGGGGTGCCGTGCGGCGGCCGGTGCGGTCGTCGCCGCGGCGGCGGTCGGCGGGCCGGGTGGACCGGTGGCGGGCGTACGGTGCACAAAGACTCCTGGGGCCAGTTCTCGGGGCGGCGGGAGAGCGGGGACGGACGCCTCGGCTGCCGCAGGGGAGGGGGACGGACGGGGAGAGGACCAACAGAGCAGTAACAGGGGGAGTGACAGGGGGAGCAGCGGTGGATCAGGCGGGTCGGCCCTGCAGGCGGGCCATGGGCCCGTACAGCTCGACCAGACGGTCGAACTCCGCGGGGTCGAAGAAGCGGGCTCCGCCCCGGCCGAACTCCTTGGCCGTCTCCAGGGCGAACCGCGCGGCGGCCGCGATGTCGGTCTCGTGACTGGCCCCGGTGGCGCACCCGGCGACCGCCGTGCCCGCGGTGACGGCCAGCCCGACCACCGGGGCGCCGGTGGCGACGGCGGGCTGGAGCAGGGAGTTGATGTGGTGGACGCCGTTGCCGTACGGGGTGATGTCCTGGGTGGTCACGGGGATGACCCGGGCCGGCTCCCCGGTCACCGTCTCCAGGACCGACAGCAGGTCCTCGCTGACCCGCAGCACCCAGCCCTGCCGGATGGTCGGTGAAAGGGCGATGCCACGGTGGTTGAGCAGCCGGTTCCCCTTGGTCGTGTCGATGGAGACGATCGCGTCCATCTCCTCGCGGACCTCCTCGCGGTTGCACAGCGCGATGTCCACCGGTGAGTCCATGAACGGTACCGGGTCGTGCGGGCGGGTCGGGGCCCAGCCGCAGACATGGGTGGAGAACATCACATCGCCGTCGAGCACGTCACCGCGCGCGTGCATGTCGAGGAGCTTCGCGGCGGCCGCCAGCGCGGCGACGGCTCCGTCGGCGTCCGAGACCAGGCCGATCCGCTCCGGCCGGGCGCCCACTCCGCCGAGACGGCCCAGGATGCCCAGGGTCGGCGCGTCACCGCCGGACAGCCGCCCTGACCGGCCGGGGACCGTCACGCTGACGAAGTCGGTGCTGCCCTTGTCGCCCGCCACGGTCCGCACCTCGATGGTGGGCCGGGGCGCCACGGCGTCGGCGTCGGCCGGTACGGCGGCCAGGACCCGCCGGAGGTGGTCGGCGAGCAGGTCGCCGCTGGTCTGCGGACGGTCGAGGAGTTCGATGACGTCGATCACGTGCTTGAGCAAGGGAGCGCCTCTCGGGGTGCCGGGCCGGGGCCGGGGGAACGGCGAACACAGTCGGCCGGGTGGAACGGGTCGTGCGGATACGGGCCGGGCGGGACCGTCGGGTGAGCCGGGTCCGTCCGGCCGCGGCGCCCGGTGCCGCGGGCCTCGCCTCGGGCGAGGTCCGGTGGCCGGCGCGCGGGCGGCCTCGGGCCGCCGACGGTGGGGGTGGCCGTCGGTCCTGCCCAGAACGCGGGCGCCGGTCGGGCGTCGTGGTGCCGGTGGAGTTCCGGCGGTCACAGAGTTCTGCGGAAAGTCGCTGAGCGCAATCATTTCCCGATATCAGAGAAGCGTTACCCTGCGTCCCATGAACGAACATGTTCCGGCAACCTCGGCGGAGACCGTGCGCCCTCCGTTGCAGACCGCGGACCGGCTGCTCAGTGTGCTGCAGTCCTTCGACCGGGAGCATCCCGAGTGGGGTGTCTCCGATGTCGCCAAGGAGTTCGGCCTGGACAAGTCGGTGGCCCAGCGGCTGCTGGCCGCCCTCGCCTACCGGGGATTCCTCGTCTCGGACCCGCGCTCCCGCCGCTACCGGCTCGGGCCCGCGGTCTGGCACCTGGCCCATGGCTGGGAACGGGACGGCGGGCTGGCCCGGCTGGTGGGGCCACCGCTGCAGGCGCTCGCCGCCGAGACGGGAGTGTCCACCCTGTTCGCGGTGCCCGACGGGATCCACATGCGGTGCGTGGCCTCCGCCGAGGGCGCCGAGGGCCCCCTGCGGGTGGACGGCCTCGCCGGGGAGCTGTACCCCGCGCACGCCGGAGCCACCTCCCGCGCCTACTTCGGCATGCTGACGCCCAGGGACCGGGCCGCGCTGCTCTACACGCGCCCGATGGCCCGCTTCAGCGAGCGGACCGTCGTCGAACCGGCCGCCCTGGAAGAGCGGTTCGCCGAAGTACGCCGCGACGGACACGCGTACTCGGAGGGGGAGTACGATCCTGACACCGCCGCGCTCGCCGTCCCGGTCGCGGTGGGCCGTCGCGCCGTCGGTACCCTCAGCCTCGTCGCTTCCACCGACGCACTGCGCTCCCGCCGCGCGGAACTCGTCGGCCCGCTGCTGCGCGGCGCCGTCGAACTGGGCAGGCTGCTCACCCCCCGCCGCCCCAGCCCGGCCGCCGGAGGCCGCTGACCGCCGCACGGCGCCGCGACGTGCTGCCCGGGCCGTGCCCGGACCCGGCCGCACCACCACCCCTGCCTCGGAAGGAACCACCGTGAAGCTGCTGCTCCTGTCCAACTCGACCGCCCCCGGCCGCGGTTACCTTGAGCATGCGCTGGACGAGATCCTCGACGTCCTCGGCACGGCCCGTCGGCTGGTCTTCGTGCCGTACGCGCTCGCGGACCACGACACCTACACCGCCAAGGTGGCCGCCGCCCTGGAACTCCGCGGGATCGAGGTGACGGGGGTACACACCGCCGCGGACCCGGTTGCCGCCGTGCGCGGGGCCGAGGCCGTGTTCGTCGGCGGCGGAAACAGCTTCCGGCTGCTGACGGCACTGCACACCCGCGGCCTCGTGCCGGCCGTACGGGACCGGGTGGCGCAAGGGGCGGTGTACCTGGGCTCAAGCGCGGGGACGAACATGGCCTGCCCGACCGTGCGCACCACCAACGACATGCCGATCGTCCAGCCCCCGACCTTCGAGGCGCTGGGCCTGCTGCCCTTCCAGATCAACCCGCACTACCTGGACGCCTCACCGGACTCGACACACATGGGCGAGACCCGTGCCGAGCGGCTGGAGCAGTTCCTGGAGGAGAACGACGTCCCGGTGGTCGGGCTGCGCGAGGGCACCTGGCTGCGCCGTGAGGACGACCGGCTCACCCTGGGCGGCACCTCGGCCGGCGCCGTGCTCTTCCGCCGCGGCGAAGACCCCGAGGAACTGACGGCGGGCCGCGATCTCAGCCATCTGCTCACCCTCCCCGCCCGCTTCGACCGACGCTGACCCCTACGGGGGCACCGATAGGGGCGCGGGGAACCGCGCAAAAACCGCAACACCGCCGCGGACGAACGCCGGCCGGGCCGGAGAGCCGGGCCGGAGAGCCGGGCAAAGCGCCCGCCTGCGGTCGTGCGCGCGGCGAACAACGCGACGCTTCCGGTCCATTGACACTCCGGAAGCGGCTCACTTACTGTCTACCAGGAATTCGAACGGCATTCGAAATCTCGAACAGTCCGAAGAGTCGCCTCCCGTACGGACCGCTCGGGCGCGGCCCGCGCCGCGCCGGCACCGCTCGTCGCACGCACGCACCCGCACCGCACGTATCCCCGGAATGTCATGGTCGCGTCCCGGGCCGCCGGCGGGCCGCCTCGCGCCAGTCCGCGGCGCCCGCGGCCGGAGCATCGTGGCTTCCGCCGTTGCCGAGGAGATGGTCATGTCCGAACTCCCGCGCCGCGATGCCCTGCGGCTGACCGCACTCGCCACCGCCATCCCGGCGTTCCAGGCCATGTTCCCGGCGGCGGCCGGGGCGGCGACACCCCCGACAGCCAGGACTGCGGCCGGCCGTTCCGCGGCCGGCGCGGCACAGGGCCCCCGCCTCCCCACGCCCTCCTCCTGGATCGTCAAGCCGTTCGACAACACACGCGTGACGCTCGCCCCGAGCCTGTTCACCGACAACCGCGACCGGGTGCTGAACTTCCTGCGGGCCTACTCGGCCGACCGCATGCTCGCCGTCTTCCGCACCAACGCGGGACTCGACACCCACGGCGCCCAGCCACCCGGCGGCTGGGAGACCGCGGACGGCAACCTCAGGGGCCACTTCGCCGGGCACTTCCTCAGCGCGCTCAGCCTCGCCTACGCCGGAACCGGCGAGCGGGTCCACAAGGACAAGGCCGACTACATGGTGGGGGCGCTCGGCGCGTGCCAGGACGCGCTCGCCGCGCTGGTCGGCACGGACGACCCCGCGGCGCCCAGCCACGCCGGCTACCTGGCCGCGTACCCCGAGACGCAGTACGTCCTGCTGGAGCAGTACGCCACCTACCCGAGGATCTGGGCGCCCTGGTACACCTGCCACATGATCATGCGCGGCCTGCTCGACGCCTACCAGCACGCGGGCAACGAGCAGGCGTTGCGGATCGTCCTGGGCATGGGCGACTGGGCCCACAGCAGGCTCGGCCACCTGCCCAGGACACAGCTCGACCGGATGTGGAAGATCTACATCGCGGGCGAGTACAACGCGATGCCGGTGGTCATGGCCGACCTGTACGCCCTCACCGGCGACGAGAAGTACCTGACGACCGCGAAGTGCTTCGACAACACCTACCTGTTCGAGGCCGCCGTGGCCGGTGAGGACACCCTGGACGGGGAGCACGCCAACCAGCACATCCCGCAGTACCAGGGGTACTTGGAGATCTACGAACAGACCGGGGAGCGGCAGTATCTCGCCGCGGCCAGGAACTTCTGGGACATGGTGGTGCCGCACCGCACCTACGTCGACGGCGGCATGGCCGGCTCGGGCGAGATCTTCGGCGCGCGGGACGTCATCGCCGCGACCATCCAGCAGGACAACGCCGAGACCTGCTGCGTCTACAACATGCTCAAACTGAGCCGGAGCCTGTTCTTCCACACCGCCGACCCGAAGTACATGCAGTACTACGAGCGGACCCTGTACGGCCAGATCCTCGGCTCACGGCGCAACACATCGAGCGACACCAACCCGTTGCTCACCTACTTCGTGCCGGTGAATCCGGGCGCCCACCGGTCGTACGGCAACATCGGCACCTGTTGCGGCGGCACCGGTCTCGAAACACACGCCAAGTTCCAGGACTCCGTCTACTTCAGCTCCGCGGACGGCTCGGCACTCTATGTGAACCTCTATCTGCCGTCCGTCCTCGACTGGCCGGAGCGTGGATTGACCCTCACCCATGCCACCGACTACCCGACCGACCCGGCCGGTACCAGCACCCTGACCGTCACCGGGAACGCACGGCTCGACCTCAGGCTGCGCGTCCCGTACTGGGCCGAGCGCGGTTTCACCGTCCACGTCAACGGGGTCAGGCAGCGGGTGGCCGCCACGCCCGGCACCTATGTGTCCCTGAGCCGGCGCTGGCGGACGGGCGACCGGGTGGACATCGCCGCGCCGTTCACCCTGCGCATCGAACGCGCTCTGGACGACCCGGCCACCCAAGCGGTCGCGTACGGTCCGGTGCCCCTTGTGATCCGGAGTTCCGCGACGGAGTACCAGAAGCTGACCCTGTACCGCAATTACCCGCTCAGCCGTGACCTGAGCCGGGTGATCCGCCCGACGGGGGAGCCGATGACCTTCACCGTCGGCGGCCTGACCCTGGCCCCCTTCTACATCAACACCACCGACGGCTATCACATGTACTTCAAGCGCGCCGAACCCGAGATCGTCTTCGGCGCCACCGGCACCGGCATCGAGAACCGCGCGAATGCCGCCGGGCTGACGTTTCTCGACGAGGTCTGGGACCGGGGCCCGTTCCGCACCAGAGGCGACCTGGTGCGGGCGGTCGCCGAGGTCGCCGAAGACCGCACCGCCACAGGCGACTTGACACCGCGTCAGCGCCAGACACTGATCGAGGCGGCCGCCCGAGCCCAACTCCCTTCCTGAGCCCTTGATTCCGGGCGGACCAAGGCCCTGAGTCCGGGCGGACGCGCCTCGCCGATCCGACCGGGGTCTGTAGGAGGGCGACCCCGCCACCGGCCCGGCACACACCGCTCACACCCCATCCCACAGGCGGAGGCACACCGCCGCCTCGTGGCGCCCGGTATCCGAGTCCGCCTGGGACGACCACCCCGGACAGCCGACGGCCCGCTCGCCGCGCAATCCGCCAACCCTCCGACCGCCCCGACACCAGACCGCCAAGCGGCCGACTCCTCCTGCCGGACACCGTGGGCGGCGACATGCAGTTTCCTCTGGTTCCGCCGGCGTCGTGTGCGGCGCCGGCGGAGCAGCCTCGACGAGGTGTCAAGCGGTCGGCGTCAGGCGTCGGAGTTCGGCCGCAGGACTCGGGTGAGCCAGGCCGTGCGGGTCCGGCGGGCCGTGGCCGAAAGGGCCGCCTGGGGGTACAGCGCGTCGAAGCCGTGGAAGCCGCCCGCCCAGACGTGGAGTTCGGCCTGGCCGCCTGCCGCCCAGATACGGGTGGCGTAGTCGGTGATCTCGTCGCGGAAGACCTCGGCGGAGCCGGTGTCGAGGTAGGTGGTCGGCAGGCCGGAGAGGTCGTCGGCCAGGGCGGGCGAGACATACGCGGGCACCTCGTCGTCGCTGAGGCCGCCGAGGACGGCGCCCCATCCGAACGCGTTCATCTCGCGGGTCCACACGCCGGGCCCGCCGGAGTACTGGCGGCTGGAGGTGGTGGTGTTGCGGTGGTCGAGCATGGGACAGACAAGCATCTGTGCGGCGATCGCCGGGGCGCCGAGGTCGCGGGCCAGCAGGGTGACGCCCGCGGCGAGCCCGCCGCCCGCGCTGGCGCCCGCGACGACGATCCGGGCGGGGTCGACGCCCAGCTCGGCGGCGTGTTCGGCGATCCAGAGCAGCCCCTGGTAGCAGTCCTCGACCAGGGTGGTGCCGGTGACCTCGGGCGCGAGCCGGTAGTCGACGGAGACCACGACCGCTCCGAACTCGTCCAGCCACTCCAGGGGGATGTCGATCTGGGAGAAGCGGTCGCCCATGACCATCCCGCCGCCGTGCATCCAGTAGACGCAAGGGCCGGCGGCGGTACGGTCCTTGTCCGCCGGGCTGAAGACCGACAGGGGCAGAGGGGTGCCGTCCTTGGCGGGCACGAAGACCTCGCGGCGCTCGACCCGCCGGTCGGCGAGCAGGGTGTCGACGGGCGTCGGCGGGAGCCCGCGCAGGTGGGCGAGCACGTCCGGGCTGAGCTCGGACATCAGGGGCATGTCGGCCAGCAGCTCGCACAGTTCGGGGTCGAGAGCGGGTCGCGGCGTGGTCATGATGGTTGCCTTTCGCGGGGTGGTGCCGTGGGGCGGGGGAGGGGCCGCCTCGCCGGGGGCGAGGCGGCAGGACGGTGGGCGCGTTCGACGTGCCAGGACGGTGGGCGCGTTCGACGCGTCAGAAGGCGGCCTTGCCGCGGACCGGGACGTAGTCGGTGTACTCGGACTCCTTGGCCAGCAGCGGCTCGATCCGCGCCACGATGGCCTGGGCGGCTTCGCCGGCGAAGACCCGGTGGTGGTCCTCCTCGCTGGTCCAGCCCTCGGTGACGTGGACGACGTCCGGGTCGGAGGCCGAACGCGAGACGAGATAGACGAGGCAGTGTTCGCTCGCGCCGGGGCTGCCGTCGTCCAGACCGGTCAGCAGCAGGTCGACGAGCTGGTCCCCCATGGTGGGCCTGGCGGTCAGTGTGGCGTTGAAGCCGTAGGTGACGGTCATGGAATCCTTCTTCCCTGTGCTGGAGTGCGGTGATTCCATTGAACCGGCCTGACCTGCGTAAATGTTAGAACGATGCTCGCTTGCACTTGCACGATCCTCGCGGTCACGGGAGCCATGGCCTGGATCGGTGGTGCAATGGACGCATGAGCCTCGACGAGTTCCGCACCCTGCTGACCCGGCACGCCCGGCCCGACTGGACCACCGCCATCGACGGCGTCCTCATCTCCAGGGTCGACCGCCCCGATCCGCCGGCACCGTCCATGTCCGGGACGGTCCTGGCGGTCATCGCCCAGGGCGCCAAACGTCTCGCCCTGGGCGACCGGGTCTACGAGTACGGGCCAGGGCAGTACCTGGTCGCATCCGTCGACCTGCCCGTGACCGGACAGTTCACCCAGGCCGACGCCAAGGAGCCGGCGCTGGGCTTCGGACTCACGCTGGAACCGTCCGCCGTCGCCGAACTGCTGCTACAGGCAGGTCCCGGCGACACCCCCCGCGCCGGCGGGGGCACACCCTCGGGGATCGCCGTCAGCGACGCCTCGCCCGCCCTGCTCGACGCGGTGGTCCGGCTGCTGCGCCTGCTCGACGAGCCCCGCGACCGCGCCGTACTCGCCCCCCTCGTCAAACGCGAGATCCTGTGGCGGCTGATCACCGGCGAGCAGGGTGCGACGGTGCGTCAGCTCGGCCTCGCCGACAGCAGCCTCAGCCATGTCTCCCGGGCCGTGCGCTGGATCCGCGAGCACTACGCGCAGCCCTTCCGGGTCGAGGACGTGGCGCGGCAGTCCGGCATGAGCGTCTCCGCCTTCTACCGCAACTTCCAGGCGGTGACCGCGATGAGCCCCATCCAGTTCCAGAAGCAGATCAGGCTCCAGGAGGCCCGGCTGCTGCTCGCCACCCACCCCGGCGACGTCACCGGGGTCGGCCATCGCGTCGGCTACGACAACCCGTCACAGTTCAGCCGCGAGTACCGCCGGCAGTTCGGCGCACCCCCGAGCCGGGACGCCGCCCGGCTGCGTCAGGCCGTACGCACCTCCGCGGGTGTCCTGCCCTGAACGACGGCTGGATGACAGAGGAGGATCGTGCAACGGCAAGCGAGGATAGTTCTACTGTCTGTGCAGGTCAGAACGGTTCAATGGAATCACTGATTCTCCCGCTGGGCAGGAAAGTGCCTGCCCGTCGGCGGCTCCCACCTCATCGCAGGGATCACAGCATGAAGACAGTTCTGATCACCGGTACCTCCTCCGGATACGGGCGGGAGACCGCTCTCCACTTCCACGCCCAGGGGTGGCAGGTCATCGCCACGATGCGCACACCGCGTACGGGCGTGCTGCCCGACTCGGACCGGATCCGTGTCGTCGCACTCGATGTGACCGATCCCGAGAGCATCTCCTCCGCGTTCGAGACGGCGGGGCCCGTCGACGTCCTGGTCAACAACGCCGGCGTGCCGTCGATCGGTGTGTTCGAGGGCACCCCCATGGCCCGGGTGCGGGAGGTCTTCGAGGCCAACACGTTCGGTGTGATGGCGACGACACAGGCGGTGCTGCCCCAGTTCCGCGAGCGCGGCTGCGGGGTGGTGGTCAACGTGACCTCCAGCGTGGTGCTGGGCCATATGCCGCTCTCGGCCGTCTACAAGGCCAGCAAGATGGCCGTCGAGGGGTTCACCGCTTCCCTCGCGCTCGAACTCGCGCCCTTCGGTGTGCGGGCCAAGACCGTCGAGCCGGGCGCCTGCATGACGACGAACTTCGCAGCCAAGGCGACGAACGGCGGGGCGCTGGACGAGGAGTTCGTCCCGGCTCCCTACGCGGCCTGGGCGCAGAAGGTCATGGACGGCTTCATGGGCCAGGATGTGTTCACCAAGGAGAGCGATGTCGCGGAGGCGGTGTGGCGAGCCGCGCACGACACGACCGGGCAACTGCGGTTCCCGGCCGGCCCCGACGCCCTCTGGCTCGCCGAGGCGAAGTGACCGAGGGGCGGACACGGTGCCGATGCCGCACTGACGCCACGAGCGGGCCCCGCGCGGACGCGCGGGGCCCGCTCGTTGTGCGGCGTCCCGCCGCTCCCGTGCTGTTCATGTAGGTGAAGCGGAAAGCAGTGCTCCGAAACCGCGCAAAGCCTTGCCGCCGCATGGCAGCCTCCCTACACTCCCGGACGGCAAGCGCTTTCTGAGTGTCTGGCGGCAAGGTTAGCCCAGCGCGACCAGTTCAGTTATCAGAACGATGACCATCAATCTGAACTCCGAACGAAAGGGCAGGGCGAGGATGAGACGAGCACGAGCGGCGCGGCTCTACGCGGCGCTGGCGACGACCGGCCTGGTGGCGGCCTGTGTGACCGGCGCGGTTGTGTCGATGCCCGAGGCGGCGGCCGCCACCGGCGGCGCCTCGGGCTACGCGAGCCAGAACGGCGGCACCACCGGCGGAGCGGGCGGGCAGACGGTCCGGGCCACCACGGGGACCGCGATCCATCAAGCCCTGTGCAGCCGTGCCAGCAGCAGCACGCCCCTCATCATCCAGGTCGAGGGCACCATCAACCACGGCAACACCAGCAAGGTGTCCGGCGGCAGTTGCAACACCGCCGCGGACAAGATCGAGCTCAAGGAGATCAGCAACGTCACCCTCGTCGGGGTCGGCACCGGTGCCGTCTTCGACCAACTCGGCATCCACGTCCGGGACTCCAGCAACATCATCATCCAGAACGTGACCGTACGGAACGTCAAGAAGTCGGGCTCTCCGACCTCCAACGGCGGTGACGCCATCGGCATGGAGAGCAACGTCCGCAACGTCTGGGTGGACCACACCACCCTGGAGGCATCGGGCGGGGAGTCGGAAGGCTTCGACGGCCTCTTCGATCTGAAGGACAACACCCAGTACGTGACCCTGTCCTACAGCATCCTGCGCAACTCCGGGCGCGGCGGCCTCGTCGGATCCAGCGAGAGCGACACCTCGAACGGCTACATCACCTACCACCACAACCGGTACGAGAACATCGACTCCCGTACGCCCCTGCTGCGCGGTGGCATCGCCCACATCTACGACAACCACTACGTCAGCCTCAACAAATCCGGTATCAACTCCCGCGCCGGTGCCCGGGCCAAGGTGGACAACAACTACTTCGAGGACTCCAAGGACGTCCTCGGCACCTTCTACACCGACGCGGCCGGCTACTGGCAGGTCAGCGGCAACATCTACGACAACGTCAGCTGGTCGAGCCCCGGCAGCGAGAACCACCCGGCCGGCCCCGACCCCCAGTCCAACACCACCGTCAGCATCCCCTACGCCTACAGCCTCGACCCGGCCAGTTGCGTGCCGAGCGTCGTGAGCGCCACGGCGGGCGCCAACAAGGGACTCAAGGTCTCCGACGGCAGCTGCACCCCGCAGACCCCCTCGCCGACACCGACCGGTCCTGCGCCCACGCCCACACCGACCGGCCCGACGCCGAGCCGGCCGAGCGGGACCAACCTCAGCCTCGGGGCCGGCTCGGACGGGTCGAGCAAGGCCACCGGCACGAGTTACGGCGACGTCCTGGACGGCGACCCGAGCACCTACTGGTCGCCGGCCGGCTCGACCGGCTCCATCTCGGTCAAGTGGGGCTCCGCCACCTCGGTGTCCGCGATCACCATCCGTGAGACGGCGGGCAGCGCGGGCAGCATCGGCTCCTGGCGGGTCGTCAACCACGACACCGGAGCCGTCCTCGCCTCGGGCAGCGGCGCGGGCGTCATCCATTTCGCCCCGACCTCACTGCGCAAGATCACCTTCGAGATCACCGGCTCGACGGGCACCCCGCAGATCGCCGAGTTCGAAACCTACGCCTGACACACCACGGCAGGGGCCCCGCCGCCCGGCGGGACCGGCCACCCCGGTCCCGCCGGACAGCCGGGGCCCCTTGTCCCGGCTCCGCCGCACCGCCCGGCGGCCGGTCGCGCGGGTGCGGGTGCGGGTGCGGTTGCGGGGGGACCGTGCGGCCGACCGCCACGGACGCCGCACCGCGTACGCCTCGCCGACGATCCGACGGTGTGTCCGGTAAGGGCGCAGGTGGCGGTTCCGGTGGCGGTGTGCGGCGGCCGCGGTGGGTGCTGCCGCTCGATGGCGCCGCGGGCCGCGCTCACCGGGCTGCGGGGGGCAGAGCGTGGTCCGGATCCGGCTTGGTGACGACCGTGGTCACTCCCCGGCCGCGCAGCTCCTCAAGGATGCGCGGGTCGGCGGTGTCGTCCGTGACCAGGGTCCAGCCCTCCGGGAGTGCGGTCCACGCGTGGAAGGGGCGCCGGCCCAGCTTGGCGGCGTGCGCGAGGACGTACACCTGGTCGGCCCGTCGGGCCATCAGCTCCTTGAGCCGGGTCTGGCGCAGATCGGCCTCGCAGATGCCGTGCCGCGGCGAGATGCCGTCCGTGCCGAGGAAGACCCGGTCGAACGTCATGCGTTCCAGGGCCGCTTCGGTGAGCGGTCCGACGAAGCCCTGGCTGAGCGGGCGCAGGGTGCCGCCGAGGCATTCGACATGGATCGTCTCCACGTCCGACAGCGCCTGAAGCGTGGTCAGTCCGGTCGTGGCGACCGTGATGTCCTTGGCGGTGCGCAGTTCATGGGCGAGCGCCCCGACCGTCGAACCGGCGTCCAGCAGCAGCGTCTCGCCCGGCCGTACCTGCCCCGCCGCCCAGCGCGCGATGGCCTGCTTGGCCTCGAACGCCTCGCCCGTCCGCTGCCGCAGCGATGCCTCGGGGTGCGCGGACAGCGCCATCGCACCGCCGTAGGTGCGGGCGAGCCGCCCGTCCGTGGTGAGCTTCGCCAGGTCACGGCGGATGGTGGACGCCGTCACGCCGAACAGCTGGGAGAGTTCGTCGACGCTTGCCAGACCGGTGGTGGTGGCGAGCCGGACGATCCGGTCGCGCCGGTCCTTGGAGCCGATCGCAGACATGTGTCCTCTGTCCTGTGGTGTCCAGTGGTGCCTGGAGTTGCCTGTGCTCGGGGCGCTTCGAAGCTGCCGCGGGCGCGCACGGCCCGTGGTCAGCGGGCGGCCGGAGCGGTCGACATCTCGGCGGCCTGGCGCAGGGCCTCGACCATGCTACCGGCCTCGGCCCGCCCGGTCCCCGCGATGTCGAAGGCGGTGCCGTGGTCGACGGAGGTGCGGATCACCGGCAGCCCGACGGTGAGATTGACGCCGGCCTCGATGCCCAGCACCTTCACCGGGCCGTGCCCCTGGTCGTGGTACATGGCCACGATCAGGTCGTAGTCGCCGCGCGAGGCGAGGAAGAACGCCGTGTCGGCGGGGAGCGGGCCACGCGCGTCGATGCCGTCGGCGCGCAGCACCTCAAGCGCCGGGACGATCTTGGTTTCCTCCTCGCCGTGGCCGAACAGGCCGTTCTCACCGGCGTGCGGATTGATGCCGCACACGCCGATGACCGGTGCGGCGACGCCGGCCCGCACCATCGCCTCGTGACCGCGGCGCACGGTGCGCTCCACGAGCCCGGGCTCGATGCGGTGGACGGCGTCGATCAGCCCGATGTGGGTGGTCACGTGGATGACCTTCACCTTGGGCGTGGACAGCATCATCGAAACCTCCTCGACGCCCGTGAAATGGGCGAGGAGTTCGGTGTGACCGGGGTAGAGGTGACCCGCCGCGTGCAGGGCCTCCTTGTTGAGCGGCGCCGTGCAGATGCCCTGCACCTCGCCGCGCAGCGCCAGGTCGGCGGCGACGCGCACGTAGTGGTAGGCGGCGTCGCCCGCCACCGCGGACAGCCTGCCCCAGGGCAGATCGGCCGGGAGCAGACCGAGGTCGATGACGTTGACGCGGCCGGGCGTGAACTCGGCCTGAGAGGGGTGCCGGACGGGCACCACCGTGCACTCGACGCCCAGGATGCGGGCCGCCTCGCGCAGTCGTGCGGCGTCGCCGACGACCACGGGGCGGCACACGCGCAGGGTGTCGGGGTGGAGCAGCGCCGGTACGACGACCTCGGGTCCGATGCCGGCTCCGTCGCCCATGGTCACCGCGATGACCGGGAGCGCACGGCCGGTGGTGCCGGTCTGCTCGGTGAGGGGGGCGGCGGCGGGTGCTGCGTTCACGGGGTTTCTCCTAGGGGGGTGGAGGGCGGGAGCGATGGAGGGGGTGGAGGGGCGGGGGCGCAGCGCGCGGGCGATGCGCAGCAGGGAGTCGGGCTCGCCGAAGCTGCCGGGCCGGGTGACGACGCGTCGGCCGTCGGGGGTGCGGGAGTGCACGGCGCCGTGATGGATCTGTCCGACGGGGCACAGCAGGGTGACGCCGAGCGCGTCGAGGACGCGGCGCGCGGTCTCGCCTCCGGTGAGCACGAGATCGCTGTCGTGCGCGATCTCGGCGACCGCCCGGGCGAGCCCGGCGACCAGCCGGCGGCCCTGGCCGGGGGCGACGGTGCCGTCGTCGGCGATGCTCACGACGGTGACGGAACCCGGTGCGAGACCCGCGGGGAGCCACGCCGCCTGGTCGACCGGAGCGAGGCCGGCCTGCGCGGGACGCCCCAGTCGTGCCACGGGCAGGGCGACATGATGGGCGCCCGCGGCCACGAGTTGCGCGATCTGCGCAATCGCTCCGGGTTCGGCGGTGCCGACGACGACCAGCAGCGGCCTGATCCCCGTAGGTTTGGGGCCCGTTGACGCAAGCGGAGCGGGGCCCGCCGCGTGTCCCGCGCGGTCTGGTGGCCGGGCGCCGTCGGCGCGGAGCCCGCGCCCGAGCGCCGCGGCGAGGCCGCCCGCGCCCAACAGCCTCACGGACGGCCCCAGTTCGAGTACCGCTTCGGCTATCGCATCGAGATCCGCGTCCGTTTCCGCGTCGCACACCGGATGCAGACCGCTCGCGATCAGCTCGCGCAGCCGCCCGGGCAGCGCACCGCGTACCACATCGAGGGGCACCGGCGCGGTCGGCACGTCCCCGAGCGCGGCGGCGACGGACCGGGGCGCGGCCCGTGCCTCCGCCCGCCACGCCGGTGTCGCGTGCAGTGGCACACCGCGCAGGTGGACCACGCCGCCTTGCACGGTGCGCCCGGCCACCGGAAGCGCGGGTGCGATCACCACCCCCGCGGCGCCGTCCGCGTACGCGGCGGTCTCGGCGGCGAGGTTGCCCCGCAGCAGCGAGTCCGCCTTCTTGAACAGCACGCGGCCGTCGGCCGCCGACACCGCGGCCCGAACGGCCCGCGCCGCCGCGGTGGCCGGCAGGTGCCTGGTGTCCAGGTCGAGCACCGTCGCCGCACCCGCGGCGGACGCCCCCGCGGCGCCGGGCCGCAGCAGGATCCGGCCGCTCAGGCGCAGGGCCACCGCGGTCTCGGCGGCGCCGGACAGGTCGTCCGCGAGGGCGAGCACACGGCGCGCCGGACTGGGGCGGCTCAGGGCCTGGCCGCCGCGGCTGGTGAGGGACACGGATACCTCCTCGGGCCGGCCCGGACGGGCGGCCTCGGGCACCGATGATGACATGGTGTGCGCGATCTGCGCGAGACCTCTTGCGCGAACTACGCAATCGTGCCACCTTTTCCGGCGCGACACCTGTTCGTCACCACCGGCCCGGTTCCCCGACCGGACCCGGTACGACAGCCGGACCTCCGTGAACCGGTCCGGGCGAGAACAGCCAGAGCCGGTCGCCACCCGGAACGCGAGAAGGTCGACGATGACCCCAACTCCTCACAGCGCACCCTCCGAAAGCCCACCGCGCACGCCCCTCAGCCGCCGCACCCTGCTGCGCTACGGCGCCCTCGGCGGGGCCGGCATCGCCCTCGGCCCGCTGGCCGCGTGCGCGGGACCCACCGGAGCCCCCGGCCCCGGAACCCTCACCCTCGGTCTGAACCGCTCCCTGGTCAGCCTGGACAACAAGCTCAACCAGTTCGACGCGGCGGTCACCGTGCAGCGCGCGGTGCGCCAGGCCCTCACCCGCATCGGCCCGCGCATGCGGCCGCAACTCGTCCTCGCCGACCGCTTCGAGATGACCGAACCGACCGCCTGGACGGTCCGGCTGCGCGAGGGCGTGCGCTACTCGGACGGCAGCCCGGTCACCGTCGAGGACGTCGCCACGGCCCTGCGCATGTACGGCCAGGTCACCGGCTCCTTCCTGCTGGGCCTCTTCCCCGAGCTGCCCACGGTCGAGCCGGCCGGCGAGCGCACCTTCCGGCTGCGCACCCAGCACCCGGTGCCCGTCCTCGACCGGCTGATGGCGAACATCCACATCACCCCGGCCGCCGCCAACCGCCCCGAGGAACTGCAGAGCGGCCTCGGCTCGGGCCCGTACCGGGTGCTGAAGGCGAACAGCGGGGCCGGCGAGTACACCCTGGCCCGCAACACCAGGTACTGGGGGCCGCGCCCGCGCGTCGACACCGTCCGGGTGCGGTTCGTGCCCGAGGAGTCCAGCCGGGTCATCGCCCTGCGCAGCGGCGAACTGGACGTCGTCGACACCCTCACCCCCGACTCCGCCGACCAGCTCACCGGTCTGCCCGGCGTCACCGTGCAGCAGACCGCGGGCGTACGCATGTGCCAGCTCTTCTACAACTTCCGCAAGCCCAAAGGGCATCCGCTCGCCGACGCCCGGGTACGGCAGGCCCTCACCCACGCGATCGACGGTGAGGCACTGATCCGGGACGTGCTGACCGACTCGGCCGAAGAGGCCAGGGGAGTCGTGCCGCTCGCCCTCGAAGGCGCGGTGCCCACCGGCGAGTACACCTACGACCCACGCAAGGCGAAGGCGCTCCTCGCCTCCCTCGGCGCGGCCGACCTGCGGATCAGAATCATCTGGGAATCCGGGGAGTTCGCCGCCGACACCTCCGTCATGGAGGCCGTCATCGACATGCTCCGGGCCGTCGGCGTACGCGCCACCCTCCAGCAGTTCGAGCCCGGCGGCGACATCCTGAAATGGCGTCAGGGCCGGGCCGGCGACTGGGACGTCATCGGCAACGGCTACGGCAGCCCCACCGGACAGGCCCTCACCGTCCTCCAGGGCATGTACGGCGGCACGGCCGAGAAGGACCGCACCGGCGACGCCTTCATGGGATACGTCGTCCCCCGCGTCGAACGCGCCCTGTCGGCCGCCGCGATGGAGGTCGACGCCACCCGGCGCACCGCACAACTGGCCGCCGTACAGCGCGACATCTGGCACACCTGGCCAAGCCTTTGGGCGTTCGCGCCCAAGACCCTGCTCGCCCGCCGCGACCGCGTCCACGACCTGCGGCTGCTGACCATCAACTCCTACGACCTGTCCGCCGTACGGCTGGAGGGCTGAGCCGTGCCGACCTATCTCGCCCGCCGCATCGGCCAGAGCCTGCTGACCGTCTTCCTCACCCTGACCACCGTCTTCCTGCTGGTCCGCCTCGCCCCCGGCGACCCGGCCTCCGCCTACGCCGCGCCCAACGCGACCAGCGCCGATCTGGACGCCATCCGCGCCGAGTTCGGCCTCGACGAACCCCTCGTCAACCAGTACGGGATCTTCCTGCGCGACCTGTTCACCGGGAACCTCGGCACCAGCTATTCCTTCCACGCGCCCGCCTTCGACGTGGTGATGTCCCGGATGCCGTACACGATCACCCTCGCCGTCTCGGCGATCGCCGTGACCGCGCTGGTCGCGGTGCCGCTGGGCGTCTGGATGGCCCGCCGTGCCGACACCGGACGCGAACTGGGCGCCAACGTGCTGACCATCGCAGGCCAGTCGATGCCGGACTTCTGGACCGGCGTGATGCTGCTGACCGTGTTCGCCGTGCTGCTGCCGGTGCTGCCCGCCTCCGGGTTCACCTCCTGGAGCGGCCTCGTACTGCCGACCGTCACCGTGGCCGTGCTCCAACTCGCCCTCGTCTCCCGGCTCGTACGCCGCGAGATGACCACCGCACTCGCCGCCCCGTACACCACGGTGGCCCGCTCCCGCGGCGTCGCCGAACGGGCCCTGGCCTGGCGCTACGGCCTGCGGAACTCCGCGGTGCCCCTGCTCACCGCCCTCGGTACCCGCTTCGCGGCCCTCCTCAACGGCGTCGTCGTGGTCGAGGTCGTCTTCGGCTGGCCGGGCGTCGGCTCACTCGTCGTACGCGCCCTCGCCACCCGCGACTACCCGCTCATCCAGGCCACCGTCCTGGTCACCGCGACCCTCGCGATCCTCGTCCAACTCCTCGTCGACCTCGCCTACCCGCTGCTCGACCCGCGGGTGCGTCTCGGAAAGGCGGCCTGAGCCATGACCACCACGGTCGTCCCCGCCGAGCGGCCCAGCGCCGTCACCGCCCGCGAACTGGCCCGCGCCACCGCGACGCGGCAGCGGCGCAGCGCCCACGTCAAACTGTGGGCCGGCGCCGTGTGCACGGCACTCGTCGTGCTGCCGGTGGCCCTCGCGGGACTGCTGCCGCTGCCCGGCGCCGACGAGCAGGACCTGTCCCGGCGCAGGCTGCCACCGCTGAGCGAGGGCCACCTCTTCGGCACCGACCAACTCGGCCGCGACCTGCTCTCCCGCATCCTGCACGGCGGCCAGGTGTCGCTGTCCGTCGGTGTCCTCGCCGTCCTGGTCTCCGGAGTCATCGGCATCGTCGCGGGTTCGGCGGCCGGGTACTTCGGCGGCTGGATCGACGCGCTCGTCTCCCGCTTCCTGGAAGCCCAGCTCGCGCTGCCGCTGCTGATGATGCTGCTCCTCGTGGTCGCCCTGTTCGGGCCCTCCGTCACCGTCATCACCTGCGTGATCGCCGTCGCCCAGTGGCCGGAGGTGGCCCGGCTGACCCGCTCGCTGGTCCTGGTGGAACGGGAGAAACCCTACGTCGCCGCCGCCCGGGTCCTCGGACTGCGCGGCTGGGCGGTGCTCGTACGCCACATCATCCCCAATGTGGTCCGCCCGGCCAGCCTCGTCGTCCTGCTCCTGCTGGCACAGGCCGTGCTGCTGGAGAGCGCGCTGAGTTTCCTCGGCGCCGGGCCGCAGCGGCCGTTCGCCACCTGGGGGCGGATCATCTCCGACGGCCAGGCCTACCTCACCACCTCCTGGTGGCTGGTCACCCTGCCGGGCCTGGTCATCGCCCTGCTGGTGGTCGGGGTCAACCTGCTGGGCGACGGACTGCGGGACCGCACCCGCCGCCGGAAGGGAGCCTGAACCATGACCGAGCACAGCACACCGCTGCTCGACGTCAGCGAGCTGCAGGTCGAACTGATCACCGCACACGGCGTCGTACGCGCCGTCGACGGTGTGAGCTTCACCGTCCGGCGGGGCGAGACCGTCACCCTCATCGGGGAGTCCGGCTCCGGCAAGTCCACCACCGCCATGGGCGTCCTGCGCCTGCTGCCGGACGGGCTCGCCGTGCTGTCGGGCAGCGTCCGCATCGCCGGCCGGGACGTCCTCGCCGACCCGGCCGCCGCGCACGCCGTACGCGGCCGCACGGTCTCCCTGATCCCGCAGGACCCCATGACCGCGCTCAGCCCGGTGCACACCATCGGCCGCCAACTCGGCGACGCGCTCCGGCTGCGCCACCCCGAACTGACCCGGACCCAGGCACGCGAACGGGGCGTGGAACTCCTCGCCCAGGTGCACATCACCAAGCCCGAGACCCGCTGGCGGGCCTATCCGCACCAGTTCTCCGGCGGCATGCTCCAGCGCATCCTCATCGCCATCGCCCTGGCAGGCGAACCCGAACTCCTGGTCGCCGACGAGCCGACCTCCGCCCTCGACGCCACCGTTCAGGCCGGCGTCCTCGACCTGCTCATGGAACTCCAGGAACGCACCGGCATCGGCATGCTGATGATCACCCACGACCTGGGGGTGGCTCGGCTCGTCTCCGACCGCATCCACGTCATGAAGGACGGCCGGTTCGTGGAGTCAGGACCCGCCGAGCAGATCGTCACGCGGCCCGCCGCACCGTACACCCGTGAACTCCTCGCCGCCGTCCCCCGGCTGGGCGCCTGGGACGAGGGCGAGCCCGTCATACAGGGAGCAGCCACATGAGCGACCACCCGCGTCCGGCCGCCGCCCGGGCGTCCCGCGGCCCGGACGGGCCGGCCCCGGCCCCCGGTCATCCGCTGCTGTCCGTCGAGGACCTGGTGGTCGAGTACCCGACCGCCGACGGACCGTTCCGCGCCGTCGACGGGGTGAACCTCCAACTGGCGCGCGGCGGCTGCCTCGCCGTCGTCGGGGAGTCCGGCTGCGGCAAGTCGACCCTGGCACGCGCGCTGGTACGGCTGCTCAGACCCCGCTCGGGCCGCATCGTCCTGGACGGCACGGACATCGCGAGCCTGCCCGAGCGGCGCCTGCGTCCGCTGCGCCGCCGGGTGCAGATGGTCTTCCAGGACCCCTACGGCTCCCTCGATCCGCACCTCACCGCCCAGCAGATCGTCGCCGAACCGCTGCGCCTGGCCGGCGTCTTCGACCGGTCCGAACGGGCGCGGCGCGCCGCCGAGCTGATCGACCAGGTCGGGCTGCCCTCCTCCGCCCTCCACCGCCGCCCCGCCGACTTCTCCGGCGGCCAGCGACAGCGCATCGGCATCGCACGCGCGCTCGCCTCCCGCCCCGACGTCCTCGTCTGCGACGAGGCGACCAGCGCCCTCGACGTCTCCGTGCAGGCACAGGTCCTCACCCTGCTGAAGGAGTTGCAGGCCGAGACCGGGACCGCCTACCTCGTCATCGCGCACAACCTGGGCGTCGTCCGCGAGATCAGCACCGACGTCGTCGTCATGCGGGCCGGGCGGGTCGTCGAGACCGGCCGGACCGCCGCCGTGCTCGCCTCGCCCGCCGAGCCCTACACACGTGCCCTGCGCCGCGCCGCCCTCGACCCCACCGTCATCCAGGGCGTCAAACCCCGCCGACTGGTCACCCCCGTGGCCGCCGCCCTGTCCGCCGCCACCCCCGCCACGGAAGGAATTACTTCGTGACCTCCGGTATCGACCTGCCGAACATTCCCGTCCCGCTCTCCCGGCTGGTGCTCGGCACCATGACGTTCGGCGACACCGTCGACCGTCAGGGCGCCGCGGCCATGCTCGACGCGGCGCTCGACGCGGGCCTCACCGGCGTCGACACGGCCAACGGTTACGCGGGCGGCGACAGCGAACGCCTGCTCGGCGAACTGCTGCCGGGCCGCCGCGACCGGATCGTGCTGGCCACCAAGGCCGGCATCCCCCACCCCGACCAGGGCGAGCACGCCCCGCTGTCCGCCGCCGGGCTGCGCGCCGCCCTGGAGGGCAGCCTCAAGCGGCTCGGCACCGACCACGTCGACCTCTTCTACCTCCACCAGCCCGACCGTTCGACCCCGCTCGCCGAAACGCTCGCCACCGTCGCCGAGTTCGCCGCCGAAGGGAAGATCCGCGCACTCGGCGTCTCCAACTACGCCGCCTGGCAGATCGCCGAACTCGTCCGCACCGCCGACGAGACGTGCGCCCCGCGCCCCGTCGTCGCCCAGCAGCTGCACAACCTCCTCGCACGGCGCATCGAAGAGGAGTACGTGGAGTACGCCGCCGTCAGCGGACTGCGTACCATGGTCTACAACCCGCTCGGCGGCGGCCTGCTGACGGGCCGTCACCATTTCGGCGAGGCACCCGGGCAGGGCCGGTTCGGCGACTCGCGGCTGGCCGCCATGTACCGGCAGCGGTACTGGGACGAGCGGCTGTTCACCGCCGTCGACCGGCTCGCCGCCGTCGCCGACGGCGCGGGCATCCCGCTCACCGAACTCGCCCTGCGCTGGCTTCTGGACCGGCCCTCCACCCACGCGCTGCTGCTCGGCGGCTCGCGCACCGCCCACCTGCTCGCCAACATCGCCGCCGCCCAGGCCGGCCCGCTGCCCGCCGACGTGAGCGCGGCCTGCGACGAGGTCGGCGCGCGACTGCGCGGCCCGATGCCCGCCTACCACCGCTGACCACCCGACCCCGACACGTCCCGGACCTCTGACCGGAGCCCGCGACCCCGTCCGCGACCACGCCCGTGACCCCGTCCGGAAGGAGCCCCTTTCATGACCGCCGCTCCCGGTACGCCCGCCGCCTTCGCCGCCGCGCTGCGCGCCCGCGAACAGCTCGTCGGCTACTGGTCCGTCCTCGACTCCCCCATCTCCACCGAACGGATCGCCCGCCTCGGCTACGACTACGTCGCCCTCGACGCCCAGCACGGCCTCATCGAGTACTCCGGTGTCCTCGCCTCCCTCACCGCGATCGACACCAAGGGATCCACCGCGGTCGGCCTGGTGCGCGTCGAGGCCAACGACCCCGCGCCGATCGGCAAGGCGCTCGACGCCGGCGCGGCCGGAGTGATCGTCCCGCTCATCGACACCGCCCAGGACGCGGCCGACGCGGTCGCCGCCGTCCGCTACCCGCCGCTCGGCCGCCGCTCGTACGGTCCGATGCGCGCCGGGCTGCGCATCGGGCCCGACCCGGCCGACGCCCATGAGCAGACCGTGGTCCTCGCGATGATCGAGACCGCCGAAGGACTCGCCGACGTCACCGGCATCTGCGCCACCGACGGCCTCGACGGCGTCTACATCGGCCCCTCCGACCTGCGCATCGCCATCGGCGGCGCCACCTCCACGGACCCGGCGGTGACCGCGGAGTTCGAGGCCGCGCTGGTGACGGTGCGGCAGGCGGCGGCAGCCGCGGGCATCGCGGCGGGCATCCACACCGCTGACGGCGCGAGCGCCGCCAAGCGGCTCGCCGAGGGGTTCACCTTCGCGACCGTCTCCAGCGACCTGGTCCATCTGCAGCAGGCGGCGGCGGCCCATCTGGCCGCGGCACGCGCGACGCGGGACAGCCGATGACGACCGGGGCACAGCGGGCGGATCCCGGTGCCGCCGACGGCGTGCTGCGCCCCGCCCCGGGGCAGCCCGGCCGGGCCGAAGCCCGCCTGGCCGCGCCCGCCGTGCAGAACCACGCCGCCAACCTCACCGTGCTGCCCGGCGGCGAACTGGGCTGCGTCTGGTTCGCGGGCACACTGGAGGGCGTCGCCGACATCTCGGTGTGGTTCTCCCGGCTGGCACCGGGGGCGGACACCTGGTCCACGCCGGTGCGGCTGTCCGACGACGCCGGACGCTCCGAGCAGAACCCGCTGCTGTTCCCCGCCCCGTCCGGCGAGCTGTGGCTGCTGCACACCGCCCAGCTCGGCGGCCGGCAGGAGACCGCCGAGGTCAGGCTGCGCGTCAGCGACGACGGCGGCGCGACCTGGGGACCCGCGCGCACCCTCTTCGGGCCCGGCGTCTTCGTCCGCCAGCCCGTCGTCGAACTCCCGGAGCGCGGACGGCTGCTGCTGCCCGTCTTCCGCTGCACCACCCCACCGGGAACGTCCTGGACCGGTGCGCGCGACACCAGCGCCGTGCTGCTCAGCGACGACGGCGGACGGAGCTGGCGGGAGCGGCCGGTGCCGGGTTCCACCGGCCTCGTCCACATGAACGTCCGGCCGCTGCCGGACGGTTCACTGCTCGCCCTCTTCCGCAGCCGGCGCGCCGACGCCGTGCACCGCAGCACGTCGTACGACGGCGGCCTGACCTGGAGCGTGCCCGAGCCGACGGACCTGCCGAACAACAACTCCTCGATCCAGTACACCGTGCTGGCCGACGGCCGGCCGGCCCTCGCGTACAACCACAGCAGCGCGGCGGACGCCACCGAGCGCCGGGTCTCGCTCTACGACGACATAGCCGATGCGGCCGATGCGGCCGATGCGGCCGACGTGGCCGACGTGGCCGATGCGGCCGACGCGGGCCCGAGCGGGGACGGGGGCGCAGGGCCGGCCGCGGCATCCTCGGGCGACGTCTTCTGGGGCGCCCCCCGTGCCCCGCTCAGCCTCGCCGTCTCACCCGACGGCGGCCGCACCTGGCCGCTGCGCCATGACCTGGAGACCGGCGACGGCCACTGCCTCACCAACAACTCCCGTGACGGCCTCAACCGTGAACTGTCCTACCCGAGCCTGGCCCAGACGCCCGACGGCGCCCTGCACCTCGCCTACACCCACCACCGCCGCACCATCAGACACATCCGGCTGAGCCCCGGCTGGATCGCCGAAGCGTTCCCCGGTCCCGGGCTGTCCTGAATGCGACGCTGCGGGTGGACGCGCCGTGTGCCGGCGCGGAATCGACTACGGCCCTCGGTGTCCGCGCCGCTCACACCGGTGACGCGAGCGGGTCGCGACGGGTGGGGTCACAGGAGGGCGTCCAGCGTGATCGGGAGTTCGCGCACGCGCTTTCCGGTCGCGTGGTGCACGGCGTTGGCGATCGCGGGCGCGATACCCACAAGGCCCACCTCGCCGACGCCCTTGGTGCCGGTCGGGGTGGCGCGATCGGGCTCGCCGACGAAGACGACGTCAAGGTCCGGGACATCGGCGTTGACCGCGACCAGGTAGTCGCCGAACGTGCCGTTGGCGATGCGCCCGGTGCGCGGGTCGGTGACCGTGTTCTCGAACAGGGCCATGCCGATGCCGCCGACCGTCCCGCCGATGATCTGGCTGCGCGCCGTCTTCTCGTTGAGGATGCGGCCGCCGTCGATCACGGAGACCACCCGCGCGACCCGGATGAGACCGAGGTCCGCGTCGACCCGGACCTCCACGAACTTCGCGCCGTACGCGCCGGCGGGGGACATGCCCAGCTCGCCGTCGACCGGCGGGGTGCTGTGTCCGTTCGCCGTCAGCTCGGACAGCCCGTGCCGGGCCAGGATGTCCACGAACGACTCCCCGAGGTCCGCACGCCCCGCGGGGTGGATGCCCCCACCGCCGCACTCCACATCGGCCGGGCGGACACCCCGCAGGGGCGAGGCGGCGTCGGCCGAGGCGAGTTCGGCGAAGGAGCGCACCAGCCGTCGGCACGCGTCGTGCACGGCGTTGCCCAGTGCGCCGGTCAGGCCGGAACCGCCCGCCATCGGCGAGTCGGGCATGTCGGAGTCGCCCAGGTCGAAGCGGACCGTGTCCAGGGGCAGGCCCAGTTCCTCGGCGGCCAACTGGGCCATCACCGTGTAGGTACCGGTGCCGATGTCGGTCGCCGCGCTGCGTACCAGGGCGCTGCCGTCGCCGCGGACGGTGGCCTGCGCGGCACAGGGCTGCGCGAAATGAGGGAAGAGCGCGCCGGCCATGCCGTAGCCGACGAGCCAGTCGCCGTCGCGCATGGAACGCGGCTCGGGGTTCCGCTCGAACCAGCCGAAGCGCCGCGCGCCGACCTCGTAGCACTCCAGGAGCGCCTTGCCCGACCACGGCAGCCCGTTGCGCGGATCGACGTCGGTATGGTTGCGCACCCGCAGCTCCAGCGGGTCCGTGCCCAGCAGACAGGCCAGTTCGTCGAGCGCCGACTCCAGCGCGAAGTTGCCCTGCGCCTCGGCCGGTGCGCGCATCGACGTCGGGACGGCGATGTTGATCCGGGCCTGCCGGTCCCGGGTGGTGACATGCGGGCACCGGTAGGCGAAGGCGGTCGCCGCGGCGAAGGGCTCGTAGTCGTTGTCCTCCATGCTCAGGGAGGACAGGCTGCGGTGGTCGAGGGCGACCAGCTCGCCGTCGCGCCGGGCGCCGATCCGCAGCCACTGCACCCCGCTGGGCCGGTGCCCGACGGAGGTGAACATCTGCGGCCTGGTCAGGACCAGCTTGACCGGCCGCTTGAGCACCCGGGCCGCCATGGCGGTCAGGATCACATGCGGCCAGGCGCGCAGCCCGGCGCCGAAACCCCCGCCCACGTAGGGCACCAGGACCCGCACCGAACTCTCGGGGATGCCGAAGGCCATCGCCAGGCTTGCGCGCACCATCGACGGCCACTGGCTGGTGTCGTGCACGGTGAGGGTGTCGCCCTCCCACGCGGCCAGGGTGGCGAACAGCCCGAGCGGGTTGTTGGTGTTGTCCGCCGTGGTGTATTCGGCCCGCAGGGTCACGTCGGCGGACTCCAGTGCCGCGCCGGTGTCGCCGCGCGAGGTGTCCGTACCCCAGGGGTCGGTGAGCTGTTCGGCCCGCGGGTCCCGGAGGTCCAGCAGCGGCTCGGTGGCCTCGTAGTCGGCCCGTACCAGGCGTGCCGCCGCGCCGGCCTGCTCCGGGGTGTCGGCCACCACGAAGGCGATGTGCTGCCCGTGGTGGCGGATCCGGTCGTCCCGCAGCGGGGCGGGCGGCGACGCCCCGAGCACCGTCACCGGTCCCGTCCCCACCCGTGGCGCGTTCTCGTGGGTGAGGACGCCGATCACTCCGGGGGCACGCTCGGCGGCCTCGGTGTGCATGCGGACGATCCGGCCCGCGGCGATGGTGCTCTGCACCAGGGCGCCGTATGCCTGGCCGGGCACGCTGAAGTCCATCGGGTACGGGGCGGTGCCGGTGACCTTGCGCGGGCCGTCGACCCGGTCGACGCCCGCGCCGACCAGCGGCCTCCTCCTGCTCTCGACGGTGCTCATGCGGTCACTCCCGAAACTGTCTGCAACGCGCGCACCAGGGTGCGCCGGGCGAGCGGCACCTTGAACGCCGTGCCCGGGACGGTCCAGGCGTCGCGCAGAGTCGCCCCGGCGGCCTCCCGGAACGTGGCCGTCGTGGCGGACGCGCCGGTCAGCACGTGTTCGGCCTCGTGGGCCCGCCACGGTTTCGTGCCCACACCGCCGAGGCCGACCCGGGCCGCGGCGATCACGCCGTCCTCCACGACGAGCAGCACCGCGGCCGAGGCGAGGGCGAACTCGTACGACGCGCGGTCGCGGACCTTGAGGTAGCCCGACCGGGCGGACGGCGGCGGCAGCGGGATCTCCACCTCGGTGATCAGTTCGGCGTGCTCCAGGACGTTCTCGCGCTCAGGGCTGTCGTCGGCGGTCAGATAGAACTCCGTCAGCGGCACGGTGCGGGTCCGCGAGGGCCCCTGGATGTGCACGACGGCGTCGAGGGCCACCAGGGCGACGGCGAGGTCGGACGCGTGCAGCGCGATGCACCGCTCGCTCGCGCCGAGCACCGCGTGCATGCGTGCCGCGCCCCGCACCGCGGCGCAGCCGGTACCCGGCGTGCGTTTGTTGCATTCGGCGACGGTGGGGTCGCGGAAGTAGCGGCAGCGTGTGCGCTGCAGCAGATTGCCCCCGATGGTGGCCATGTTCCGCAGCTGCACCGAAGCGCCCCGCAGCAGGGACTCGCGCACCACGGGCAGCCGCGCGGCGACCGTGGCGTCGGCGGCCAGCTCCTCCATGGTGGTCAGGGCCCCCACATGGAGGGCATCTCCGCGGCGTTCGACGTCGTGCAGCGGGAGGCGGGTGATGTCGATCAGCCGCGGCGGCTTAAGGACCCCGTCCTTCATCAGGTCGAGCTGGGTGGTGCCGCCCGCCAGGCAGGACGCCGCCGGGTCCTGAGCCAGCAACCGCACCGCCTCACGGGTGTCGGTGGCCCGGACGTAGTCAAAGGTCCGCATCCTGGCCTCCTCGGGACGCCGCCTCGCGTATCGCCGCGACGATGTTGGGGTAGGCGCCGCACCGGCACAGATTGCCGCTCATGAACTCCCGGATCTCCGCGTCGGAGCCGGCCCGGCCCTCGGCGATCAGTGCCACCGCGGACATGATCTGGCCCGGCGTGCAGAAGCCGCACTGGAACCCGTCGTGCTCCATGAACGCCCGCTGCACCGGATGTGTCCCCTCGGCGCCTGAGACACCCTCGATGGTGGTGACGGCGCGGCCCTCGGCCTGGGCGGCCAGGGTCAGGCAGGCCAGTACCCGCCTGCCGTCCAGATGGACCGTGCACGCGCCGCAGGCGCCCTGGTCACAGCCCTTCTTCGTGCCCACGAGGCCCAGCCGGTCACGCAGCGCGTCCAGCAGGGTGACCCGGGTGTCCAGGCGCAGGGTGTGCGGGCGGCCGTTCACGGTGAGTGTCACGACCCGCTCGCAGATCGCAGGACGCTCGTCCACGTCCCGCTTGCTCGCCATGTCCGTCATCGCGTCCTCCTCAGGACGGGGGAGGGCACGGGACTCACGCCGCTCCTGGGACGGACCCAGCGAAGGCAAGGATGCGCCAATGCGGCATTTTGCCCATGTTCGTCCACTATAAGGGCGGTTCATCGTGAAGGCCCCACGCAAGCCGGCGGCCGAGCCGTGCCCGCGAAGGCACAGGGTGTCGCGCCGCCGCGGAGCGGACCGCACCCGGCGGGCGGGTCACCGTCCGCGCGGGCGGCAGGCTCTCCATGTCGCCCGGGGGTCCGGCCGTGACCATGCGGTCCAGGACCGGGTGGCGGGCGGGCGACCTCGTGCCGTTCACGCTGCGCTTCGAACGCAGCGGGGCGATCAAGACCGTCGCGGTGGTGGTCCGCCCGAGCGGACCGGCCTCCTGATCACACCGGCCGCGGGTCCGGGTGTGACCGGTGCCGCCGGCCGGCGGCGGGCCGTGCGCGCGGGCCGCCGCCGGCCGTGCTCCTCTGGCTGCCGCACGGCGCCTGACGTGGGTGTAGCACGGGACACAGTGACGGAGACGAGGAAACAGGGGGATCCTCAAACGTGCCGCGACCCTCTGTGCGGCGTCCCGGGCGAGACCCGCGGTGACGAGCACGTATTTTTCCACTGACGTATCTACCAATAGAACGTGGCATGTGACATGGTACTGCCCATGCAGAGCGCAGACGTCGTCATCGTGGGGGCCGGTATCGTCGGCGCCGCCGTAGCCCGGCGGCTGGCCCTGGGCGGGTTCCGGGTCACCGTGCTGGATCGTGGCGCCACCGCCGGAGGGACGTCGTCCAGCGGTGAGGGCAACATCCTCGTCTCCGACAAGGGCCCCGGTGCCGAACTCGACCTCGCGGTGCTCTCCGGCCGCCGCTGGGGCGGACTCGCCGCCGAGCTCTCCGCGGAGCTGGGCCCCAAGTTCCCCGATCTTGAGTTCGAGGCCAAGGGCGGCCTGGTGGTGGCGACGACCGCGACGGGCGCGGACGCGCTGGTCGCCTTCGCGTCCGCGCAACGCGTCGCGGGTGTCGACGCCCGCCCGGTGAGCGCCGCGGAGGCCGCCGAACTGGAGCCCGACCTCACACCGCACGTCGCCGCGGCCGTCCTGTATCCCGACGACGCCCAGGTGCAGCCGGCCGTCGCGACCGAGGCCCTGCTCGCGTCGGCTCGCCGGCACGGCGCACAGGTGCGCCAGGGTGTCACCGTCGTCGGCGGGATCGTCTCCAAAGGACGGATCGTCGGCGTGGAGACCACCGCCGGGACCTTCCCCGCCGAGCACACGGTCGTGGCCGCCGGACCCTGGTCGGGCGAGGTCGCCGGGAGCCTCGGCGTCCGGCTTCCGGTGCTGCCCAGACGGGGGACCGTGCTGGTCACCGCGAGGATGCCGCGCCGCATCCGGCACAAGGTGTACGACGCCGACTATGTCGGTGCCGTCGAGTCGGGGTCGGCCGCCCTGCAGACGTCCAGCGTCGTCGAGTCGACGGCGGCCGGGACCGTGCTCATCGGCTCGTCGCGGGAACGACGCGGCTTCGACGAGCGGATCGAGGCCGCGGTGGTCGGCGAACTGGCCGGCAAGGCCATGCTTCTCTTCCCTTTCCTGGCCGGCGTTCCGGTCATGCGGGCCTACGGCGGGTTCCGGCCGTATGTGCCCGATCACCTCCCGGTCATCGGACCCGATCCCCGCCTGCCCGGCCTGTGGCACGCGACCGGGCACGAGGGAGCGGGCATCGGGCTCGCGCCGGGTACGGCGGACCTGCTCGCGGCGCTGATGACCGGGACGGAACCCGAGATCCCGGCCGCCCCCTACGCCGTGACCCGTCCCACTCTGAAGGAGGAGACGACCGGATGAACACCCGCGTGACCGTGGACGGCGAACGGCTGCGCGCCACGCAAGGGCAGACCGTCGCCGGGCTGCTCATGTCGCGTGGCCGGGTCTCCTGGCGCACGACCGCCAAGAACGGCCGGCCGCGCGGCCTGTTCTGCGGCATCGGCGTCTGCTTCGACTGCCTGGTGACGGTGAACGGGCTCAGCGATGTGCGTGCCTGCCAGCGCCTGGTGGCCGACGGCGACGTCATCGAGACCGGGATGGCCGACGGCGATGTCGTCGAGACAGGGGTGGCCGATGAGACGCGTTGACGTGCTGGTGATCGGGGCCGGGCCGGCCGGTCTTGCCGCGGCCCGCGCCGCCCGGCGCGCCCACGCCCGGGTCGTGCTGCTCGACGCGTCCGCCGTCCTGGGCGGGCAGTTCTGGCGCCATCCGCCGGCCGGGAGCCTGGACGCTGGCAGCAACCCGCTCCAGCACAAGTGGGCCCGGTTCACCGCGCTGCGGCAGGCGCTGACGGACGATGCGGACTGCGAGATCCTGACCGGCGCACAGGTCTGGGCGGTGGACCGCCGTGACGGCCTGCCGCCTGTCGTGCACGCGCTGGTCGGCCCGGCCGACGGCGGTGATCGCCGGCGCCTGGTCTTCGAGCCACGCGCCCTCGTGCTCGCCACCGGCGCGCACGAGCGCACGCTGCCGTTCCCGGGCTGGGACCTGCCGGGTGTCTACACGGCCGGCGCGGCACAGGCGATGGCCAAGGGCGAGGGCGTCGCCGTCGGCAAGCGCGTGCTGGTCGCGGGCACCGGCCCGTTCCTGCTTCCGGTCGCCGCCGGCCTGATGCACGTGGGCGCGACCGTGGTCGGTGTCGTGGAGGCGAGCGGCTGGGGGCGGATCGCCCGGGGCTGGCTGTCGCACCCGCACCGGATGAGACCGCGGGACCTGATGCCCAAGTCGGCCGAACTCGGCGGGTACGTCCGTCAGTTGGCCGCACAGCGGGTGCCCTTCCGTACCGGCGCGGCAGTGCTGGCCGCGCACGGCGAGGACCGGGTGAGGGCGGTCACCGTGGCCCGCGTCGCCGACGACTGGCGGCCGCTCGCGGGCACCGAGCACCGCGTCGAGGTCGACGCGGTGTGCGTCGGCCACGGTTTCGTGCCGCGTACGGAGATCGCCATCTCCGCCGGCTGTGCGCTCGCCGAGGGCGGAAGCGTGCGCGTCGACGACGAGCAGCGCACCTCGGTGCCCGGCGTCTACGCGGCCGGCGAGATCACCGGTATCGGCGGCGCCGATCTGGCCCTCGCCGAGGGCGATGCGGCCGGCCGGGCCGCGGCGGGCCGGGCCGCAGGCAGCGCCGAGGTGGCCCGGCACCGTGCCTTCGCCGACCGTATGCACCGCGCGCACGGCATCCGGCCCGGCTGGAAGACCTGGGTCGACGACGGCACGATCGTGTGCCGCTGCGAGGAAGTGACCGCCGGGGAGCTGCGCGCCGCGCTCAGCGCGACCGGGACATGCGGCCTGCGTTCCCTCAAGCTCAGCTCGCGCGCCGGTCTCGGCAGCTGCCAGGGCCGCACCTGCGGCCGGAACGTCGAGGACCTTCTCCCGGGCGCTCCGCTGGATCCGGGACGCATGGCCAAACGCCCGATCGTCGTCCCGGTCCGGCTCGGCGAGATCGCCACGCCCCCTGAACGACACGACCCCCTGAACACGTCCCCCACCGAATGAGAGGCAGACCATGACCAGCAAGCGATTCGATCTCGGCGGTGTCATCGTCGCGACGGCGCTGCCCTACAAGCCGGACAGCTCCGCCCCCGCAGGGCTCGCCGTCGACTACGACCGCTACGCCGAGCACTGCGACTGGCTGATCGCCAACGGCTGCCGTGGCGTCGGGCCGAACGGCTCGCTCGGCGAGTACTCGTCGCTGACCGACGAGGAGCGGCGCCGTGTGGTGCAGGTGGCCGTCGAGGCGGTGGGCGGGCGCGGCCTGGTGGTGGCCGGCGTGCACGGCGCGGGCTGGCACCAGGCCAAGCACTGGGCCGAGCTGGCCAAGGCGGACGGCGCCGACGGTGTGCTCGCCCTGCCGCCCACGCTCTACCGGGCCAGCGACGAGCAGGTGGTCGACCATTACCAGCACATCGCCGAGGCCGGCCTGCCCATGATGATCTACAACAACCCGTTCGACACCAAGGTCGACCTTGCGCCGCGGCTGGTCGCACAGCTCGCGGAGATCGAAGAGGTGGTGGCGATCAAGGAGTTCAGCGGGGACGTCCGGCGGGCCTTCGAGATCCGCGAGCTGTGCGACATCGACGTCATCGCGGGCGCCGACGACGTGCTGTTCGAGCTGATGGTGGACGGCGCGGTCGGCTGGTTCGCCGGTTTCCCCAACACGTTTCCCGCCGAGTCCGTCGCGATCTACGAGCACATGGCGGCCGGCCGGTACGAGCAGGCCCGTGAGCTGTACAAGCAGCTGGTCGCGGTGTTCCGCTGGGACTCGCGGACCGAGTTCGTGCAGGCCATCAAGCTGGGCATGGACATGGTCGGCCGCTACGGCGGTCCGTGCCGTCCGCCGCGGGGGCCGCTCACCCCGGCTCACGAGAAGCAGGTGCGCGCCGACATGGAACGCGCCATCTCCGGGGTCGCCGCGCTGTCCGCGGAA
Organism: Streptomyces diversicolor; assembly: GCF_057537855.1. NCBI lineage: Bacteria > Bacillati > Actinomycetota > Actinomycetes > Kitasatosporales > Streptomycetaceae > Streptomyces > Streptomyces diversicolor. Next base: position 181,002 of record NZ_BAAJXA010000013.1, on the reverse strand, counting down.
GCGGTCTGACATGCGGGCCAAGCGGCTGTTCTCGGCGGTCGATTCGCACACCGAGGGAATGCCCACCCGGGTGGTCACCGGCGGGATGGGCGTGATCCCCGGCGCGACGATGAACGAGCGCCGGCTGTACTTCATGGAGCATCTGGACGATGTGCGCCGGCTGTTGATGAACGAGCCACGCGGGCACGCCGCGATGAGCGGGGCGATCCTTCAGCCGCCGACCCGGCCGGACGCCGATTTCGGTGTGCTGTTCATCGAGGTGTCCGGCTGTCTGCCGATGTGCGGTCACGGAACGATCGGGGTGGCCACGGTGCTGGTCGAGACCGGCATGGTCCCGGTCAGCGAGCCGGTCACCACCGTACGGCTGGACACCCCGGCCGGGCTGGTGGTGGCGACGGTCCAGGTCAGCGACGGTCACGCCGACGCGGTGACGCTTCAGAACGTGCCGGCGTACAGCGACCGGCTGGACGCGGAGATCGAGGTGCCGGGGCTCGGGCGGGTGCCGTACAGCCTGGCCTTCGGCGGCAACTTCTACGCGATGGTCGACCTGGACGCGGTCGGGCTGCCCTTCGACCGGGCCCACAAGAACGAGATCATCACCGCGGGGCTGGCCATCATGGAGGCGATCAACACCCAGGCGCCGCCGAAGCACCCGGAGATCGCCGGCCTGGACCACTGCCACCACGTGGAGTTCATCGCACCCGGCTCGACGGCAAGTCACTCCCGGCACGCGATGGCGATCTTCCCCGGCTGGTTCGACCGGTCACCGTGCGGCACGGGAACCTCGGCGCGCATGGCCGAGCTGTGGGCCCGCGGGGAACTGGAGATCGGTGCCGACTTCGTCAACGAGTCGTTCATCGGCAGCCGGTTCACCGGGCGGCTGGTCGCTCAGACGACGGTGGGCCCGCACGCCGCCGTCGTGCCGACCATCACCGGCCGCGCCTGGGTCACCGGGCTCGGGCAGTACCTGCTGGATCCCTTGGACCCGTATCCGGCCGGCTTCGAGTTCTGAGGACGACACATGGACCTGACCGAGACCCCGCCCGCCGAGCGGGCGGCCGTGCTCAACGCGATCGGGGACGAGCTGACCGCCGCGGCAGGGGAGTTGATACCGCAGGCCATGGCCGAGACCGGGCTGGCCGAGGCACGGCTGTCCGCAGAGCTGAAACGCACGGTCGTACAGCTGCGGATGTTCGCCGACGTCTGCGCCGAGGGCGACTTCCTCGACGTGCGGATCGACGAGGCCGACCCGGACTTCGTCCTCGGCCCCCGTCCCGATCTGCGGCGGTTCAACCTGCCGGTGGGCCCGGTGCTGGTGTTCGCCGCGAGCAACTTCCCGTTCGCGTTCTCGGTCGCCGGCGGTGACACGGCGTCCGCGCTGGCCGCCGGCTGCCCGGTGATCCTCAAGGCGCACCCCGGCCATCCGCGCCTTTCCGCGCTGACCGCCGAGAAGGTGCGGTCCGCGCTGGTCAAGGCCGGCCGGCCCGCGGACACCTTCGAGGTGGTCTACGACCAGGACGCCGCGGTAGAGCTGCTGCGCGACGACCGGATCGCCGCGGCGGCGTTCACCGGCTCGTTCAAGGCGGGCCGCCTGCTCGCGGGGATCGCCGCCGCGCGCGAGCGCCCGATCCCGTTCTACGGCGAGCTGGGCAGCGTGAACCCGGTGGTGGTGACGCCGGGCGCGCTGGCCGAACGGGCCGACGCGATCGCGTCCGGCTTCGTGGCCGCCGTGTCCGGCTCGGCCGGGCAGCTGTGCACCAAGCCCGGCTTCCTGTTCCTGCCGCAGGACCATGGCCTCGCCCGGGAACTCGGCGCGGCGGCCAAGGCGGTGCCGGGCCATCCGCTGCTGCATGAGGGCATAGCCGCCGCCTACACCGCGCGCAGGGCCGCCGTGCTCGCCGCCCCGGGTGTGTCCGTGCTGGCCGAGGGGTCCGTCGAGGCCGGCCCGGACGGCTGGAGCCGGGCCGCGCCGACCCTGGTGGAGGTGGACCTGGACGATCTGCTCGCACAGCGCGGCGCGCTGCTGGACGAGGCGTTCGGACCACTGTCCATCGTGGTGCGCTACGACCCGGACCGGCCCGAGGCACTGCTGGACGCCCTCGCCGAACTGTTCCCCGGCGCGCTGACGGCCACCGTGCACCGCGGCGCCGGGGAGCACCACGACTGGCTGCGCAGGCTCGTCGCGGTGCTGAGGGAACGCGTGGGCCGGCTGCTGTTCGACGGCTGGCCGACGGGTGTCGCGGTGACGCCCGCGATGCAGCACGGGGGTCCTTATCCGGCCACCACGGCCCCCGCGACGACCTCGGTCGGTACGGCCGCGATCCAGCGCTTCCTACGCCCGGTGACCTTCCAGAACTGTCCGCCCGAGCTGCTGCCCGCGGCCCTGCGCGACGACAACCCCTGGCGTGTTCCCCAGCACCGTGCCGTCGCAGGCGCATCGCTGAACTGGGGAAACCACTCCACCTGAGCCGGTTGGCCGAAACAGAGTTGTTACTGTCGGCCTCTTTCCCGATGAGTGCGGTGTGACATATTACTACGCCATAGCAATCAACCGGAGGCTCTCCTATGAACAGTTTGCGCATCTCCGGCACTGTGGCCCTGACCGCCACCGCCCTCCTGCTCACCGCCTGCGGAGCCGCCGACTCGGTCGGCTCCGACGGCGGCACCCTCAAGGTCGCCGTGCTCGCGGCCTCCAGCCAGAACGGGTACAACCAAGCCGTCTACAAGGGCGTCCAGCAGGCCGCCGCCGCATCGGGCAAGAAGATCAGCCTGAAACTCCTCGACGGCCAGTTCGACTCGAACACCCAGCTCTCGCAGCTCCAGAACGTCTCCAGCACCGGCAACTACGACGGCGTCGTCGTCGTACCCAACGACGGCGTCGGCCTCGCGGCCGCGTTCCCGCTGTCCCGGAAGATCCCCGTCGCGACGGTGCTCAACCCCGTCGGACCGGACATCAACACGATGGAACCCCAGGTCGACGGCGTGGTCACCACCGTCGGCGTGCCGCCCACCACGGCCGCGGAGAAGCAGGCCGAGGGCGTGGTCGGCTACTGCGCCCGCATCAACCCCTGCAAGGTCGTGCTGCTGGTCGGCAATCTGTCGACCCCGCTCGACGTGGCCCGCCGCGACGCCTACAAGAAGGTCCTCGACCCGCACTCCAACATCAAGGTGGTCAGCACGGTCGAGGGCCAGTACGACCGGGACACCTCGCTCAAGGCCATCAGCAACGTGCTCCAGGCCCACAAGGACGTCAACGTCATCCTGTCCAACGCCGACCAGGAGGCCGCCGGCGCCCAGATCGCCCTGCAGAACGCGGGCATCAAGCCGAGCAGCATCTACCTGACCGGCGCCGGCGGCACCAAGGACGCCGTGGCCGCCGTCCGCGCCGGCACCTGGAAGGCGGCCTACGTCAACTTCCCGGTGAGCATGGGCAAGGCCGCGATGGAGCAGCTGATCAAGGCCATGAACGGGGGCACGGCGAAGGCCGTCGTCAACGCGGACGACGTCGGCGCGACCGAGCCGTACGCGACCAAGGAGACGCTGTCCAAGACCCCGGACTTCACCGGCGAGTGGAACGGCTGAGCGGCGATGGCCACCGCCCAGCCGGTCATCGAGCTCACCGGCATCACGAAGCGATTCGGCGGAACAGTGGCCCTGGACGACGTCGACCTGGCGGTGCACGCGGGCAGCGTGCACGCCCTGGTCGGGGAGAACGGGGCAGGGAAGTCCACCCTCGGCAAGATCGCGGCCGGCGTCTACACGCCCGATACGGGGCGCATCCGCGTCGACGGGCAGCCGGTCGGGCGCTGGGACACGGTACGGGCACAGCGCCGCGGGATCGTGATGATCGCGCAGGAGCTGTCGCTCGTACCGGACCTGACGGTGGCACAGAACGTGTTCCTCGGCATCGAGCAGAGCAGGTTCGGCGTCCTGCGCCGCGACCGGGGCCGCCGGTTCGCCGCCCTCGACGAGGTCGCGGGGTTCGGCCTCGACCCGGACGCACGGGTGGGCGACCTGCGCATCGCCGACCAGCAGAAGGTGGAGATCCTGCGCGCCCTGGCCCGGCAGGCCAAGGTGATCGTCATGGACGAGCCGACCTCGTCGCTGACCGCGCACGAGACCCAGCGGCTGCACGAGGTGATCCGCCTGCTCACGAGGCAGGGACGGGCGGTCGTCTATGTGTCGCATTTCCTCGACGCGGTGCTCGAAGTCAGCGACACCGTCACGGTGATGCGTGACGGCCGCAGGATCCGCACCGCGCCCGCGGCGGACCAGACCAAGGCGTCCCTCGTGGAGGCGATGCTCGGCCGCGAACTCGCCGTCTCCTTCCCGCCGCTGCCGCCCGCGCCCCACCGGGACGTCGAACCGCTGCTCACGGTGGAGGCACTGGCCAGCGAAGGGGGTGTGAAGCGGGCCTCGTTCGAGGTACGGCCGGGCGAGATCGTCGGGCTGCTGGGGCTGGTCGGCTCCGGGCGCACCGAGATCGCCCGCGCCCTGATCGGCGCGGACCGGGTCACCTCGGGACGCGTCACGCTGGCCGGCCGCACACTCGGCCGGACGACCCCGCGGCACAGCCGCGACGCCGGCCTGGTGCTGGTCCCCGAGGACCGGCACGGGCAGGGCCTCGTCCTGCAGCGCAGCGTCACCGAGAACATGACGCTCGCCTCGCTGGGCCGCTTCTCCCGGCTCGGCGTGATCGACCGGCGGGCGGTCGGCCGACAGGTCGACGAGCTGGTCCGCCGCCTGGAGCTGCGCCCGGCCAGGCCGGAGCTGCCGGTACAGAGCTTCTCCGGCGGCAACCAGCAGAAGGCGCTGATCGCCAAGTGGCTGGTCGGCGACCCGAAGCTGGTGATCCTCGACGAGCCGACCCGCGGCGTCGACGTCGGCGCGAAGCTCGCCATCTACGAACTCATCGCCGATCTGGCGGCCCGCGGCATCGGAGTGCTGCTGATCTCCTCGGAACACGAGGAAGTGCTCGGTCTCGCCCACCGAGCCCATCTGGTCAGCCGCGGCGAGGTGCTCGACGAGGTGGACCCACGCGGCCTGGCCGTCGAAGACGTCCTCCGGCGGCTGTTCGACGTCGCCGACACGGCCGGTACCGGCGAAGCAGGAAAGGCAAAGGAGTCCGTCCAATGACCGCCACCGAAACCGCGCCCGAGGCCGGCGCGGGTGCCGCCCTGCGCGGCGGCACCCCGATCGGCCCGCGCGTCATCGCCTTCGCCCGGGACTACGCCGCGCTGATCCTGCTGGTCGCGATCTTCGTGACGCTGTCGATCATCTCGTCGTCGTTCCTGTCCTTCACCAACGTCATGAACATCCTCAACCAGAACGCGCCGCTCGCGATCATCGCCGTGGCCGGCACGTTCGTCATCGTCTCGGGGGCGTTCGACCTGTCCACGGCGGCGATGTACGCGGTGGCCAGCGTGGTCGCCGCGTCGATCGCCACATCGGCGGGCAGCACGACGCTGGCCCTGCTCTCCGCGCCGGTGCTCGGCCTCGTGATGGGCGCGCTCAACGGGCTCGCCGTGACCCGGCTCAAGGTGCACTCGTTCCTCGCCACACTCGCCTCCAGCCTCGTCTACAAGGCCATCGCCGTGCTGGTCACCGGCGGCTCGCTGATCACCGTGACCACGAGCGGCTTCTCCGATCTCGGGCGCGGCCAGGTCGCCGGGATCTTCTACTCGGTGCTCATCCTGCTGGCCGTCTTCGCCCTCGCGTGGCTGCTGCTCAACGGCACCGTCTTCGGCCGGCACGTGTTCGCCGTCGGCGGCAACTCGGACGCGGCCCATCTCTCCGGCGTGCGCGTGGACCGGGTCAAGGTCATCGTGTTCGCGCTCAGCGGCCTGGCCGCCGGCACCGCCGCCGCGATCGGCGTCTCCCGCCTCGCGTCCGGTCAGCCGCAGGCCGGCAGCGGCCTCGAACTGCAGGCCATCGCGGCGATCATCCTCGGCGGCACCAGCATCTACGGAGGTGTCGGCGCGGTCTGGCGCTCGCTCGTCGGTGTCTACCTGATCGCCCTGATCGGCAACGGCTTCGACATCCTCAACGTCAATCCGCAGATGAAAGACCTGGTCACGGGCGTCATCATCCTCGCCGCTGTGGCGCTCGCCGCCGCCGACCGCCGTCGGCGCTGACCGGTCCCCCGAACGCAGAAAGGTTCGACATGGCTGAAGTACGCGTCGCCATCGATGTCGGCGGCACCTTCACCGATGTGGTGAAACTCGTCCCGCACACCGGGGAGCTGCGGTTCGAGAAGGTGGCCACCACCCCCGCCGAACCCACCAAGGGGGTGCTGGCGGCCTTCGCCGCCGCCGAGGCCCAGCTGAGCGAGGTGACCACCTTCAACCATGGCTCCACCCTCGGCCTCAACTCGCTGCTGACGCGCACCGGAGCCAAGGTGGCGGTGGTGGCCACCGCGGGCTTCCGCGATGTGTATCTGCTCGGACGCACCGACCGGCGGCCGATGTACGCGCTCACCTACCGCAAGCCGGAGGCCCTGCTGAGGCGGCGGGACACCTTCGAAGTGGTCGAGCGTTCGCTGTTCGACGGCAGCGTCGCGACACCGTTCGACGAGGCCGGCGCGCGCTCGGTCGCCGCCGAGATCGCCGCCGGCGGCTATCAGGCGGTCGCGGTCGCCTTCCTGCACTCGTACGCGAACCCCGCCCACGAACTCGCCATGCGCGAGGTGCTGCACGAGATCGCACCCGGCGTCGAAGTGACGCTCTCGCACGAACTGTCCGGCGAGTACCGGGAGTACGAGCGCACCTCGACGGCCGTACTGGACGCGTACATCAAACCGATCATGCGGACCTATCTCGAAGCCCTGACCAGGCGGCTGGACGAGGGCGGCTTCACCGGCCGGTTCCTCATGTCGCGCTCCGGCGGCGGCGCGATGACCGCGACCGCGGCGACCCGGCAGCCGGTCAACCTGATCCTGTCCGGTCCGGCCGGCGGTGTCGTGGGCGCCGCCTCCCTGGCCGAGGCGATCGGCATCCCCAACCTGATCACCATCGACATGGGCGGCACCAGCCTGGACGCCTCGCTGGTGCTCGACGGCGAGCCGGTGCTGCACCAGGGCGCCGAGTTCGAGGGCCTGCCCATCAACACCACGTCCCTGAACATCCACACCATCGGCGCGGGCGGTGGCTCGATCGCCTGGCTGGACGCGGCCGGCGCGCTCCAGGTCGGCCCGCAGAGCGCCGGGGCCATGCCGGGACCCGCCGCGTACGGGCGCGGCGGCACCCAGCCCACCTTCACCGACGCCGCCCTGATCCTCGGCTACATGGGCGCCGACGTGCCGCTCGGCGGTTCGCTGGTGCTCGACCACGACCTCGCGGCCAAGTCGTTGCAGCCGATCGCCGACCGGCTCGGCATGAGCCTGCACACGGTGGCCCGCGGCATCGTGCGGATCTCGACCACCAAGATCGTCGGCGCGGTCCGGGCGATCACCGTCGAACTCGGCCGCGATCCGAAGGACTTCGCGCTGCTCTCGTTCGGCGGTGGCGGCGGCCTGGTCGCCGTGGACGTGGCCCGTGAACTCGGCATCCCGACCGTCATCGTGCCGCCGGGACAGGGCGCGTTCTCCGCGCTGGGCATGCTCATGGCCGACGTACAGCACGACTACGCGCGCACCGACGTGCTGCCCCTGGCCGCCACCCCGGACGCGTACTTCGAAGAGGCGTTCACCGCGATGGAGGCCGAGGCCGGCACCGCCCTCGGCGAAGAGGGCTTCGCCCCCGACCAGCGCGCCCTGCACCGCTCCGTCGACCTGCGCTACGCCGGACAGGAACACGCGGCGACCGTGCCCTACCCGGACGAGAACGTCGCCGACGGCCTCGCGCAGAGCTTCCGCGCGCTCCACGAACGGCTCTACGGCCATGTCATGGACGACCCGGTCGAGATCGTGACGCTGCGGCTGCGCGCCGTCGGCCTGGTCGACAAACCCGCCTGGCCCCTGCATCCCGAGCGCACCGAGGGCGAGCCGCCGGAGCTGGGCCGGCGCCAGGTGTTCGCCCACTCCGACACAGGTGTGCCCTACCGCCTGGTCACCCGGGAGCCGCTGCTGGTCGGCGATGTGATCGAGGGCCCCGCCGTGGTCGCCGAGCACACCGCCACCACCGTGTTGCACGCCGGCGACCGGCTGCGCGTGGCCGAACACGGCGAACTCGTCATCAGCGTCAAGGCCGAGGAGAAGGACCAGTGACCGACGCGATCACCCTTGAGGTCATTCGGCACGCGCTGCTCGCCACCGCCGAGGAGATGGCCCGCAACCTGTGCCGCACGGCGTACAACACCGTCGTCTACGAGATCCACGACTACGGCATCGGAGTGCACGACGCCAACGGCGACGTGGTCGCCGACGCCCCCGGCATCGCGATCTTCACACGCGGCAACGACCATGGCATCCACCGGGCGATCGAGCACCTCGGCGCCGAGAACATGGCCCCCGGCGATGTGTTCCTGCTGAACTACCCCTACTGGTCGTCGGCGCACACCCTGGACACCCTCGTGTTCGCGCCCATCCACGCCGACGAGCAGCTGATCGGCTTCGCCTCGTGCCGTATCCACGTGCTCGACCTGAAGCAGAAGAACCCCGGGTATGTGCTCGACTCGACCGACATGTATCAGGAGGGCATGTTCTTCCCCGGCTCGCGCCTCTACCGCGCCGGCACGCCCAACCAGGAGATCTTCGACATCATCCGGTTCAACTCGCGGATGCCCGAGCGGACCATCGGAGATCTGCAGGCCCAGGTGTCGGCCTGTGTGACGGGTGTGCGGCGCACCCAGGAACTGGCCGCCAAGCACGGCGCCGACGTCCTGGTCTCCGCGATGCGGTCGATCAACGACCACGGGGAGCGGCTGGCCCGGCTGGCCCTCGCCCACCTGCCACGCGGCACCTGGAGCGCCACCGACATCGTCGACTCCGACGGCGTCGACACCGACCGCGAGATTCTGCTCAAGGCCACGGTCACCATCACCGAGGACGAGTTCGTCGTCGACTGGACCGGAAGCGAACGCGACGTACGCGGCCCCATCAATCTGCCGGTGGGCCAGACGATCGCGCTCTCCAGCCTGGTGTTCAAGGCACTGACCACGCCGGACACCCCGGTGGTGGCCGGCAACTTCGCACCGCTGCGGGTGGTCACCGACCCCGGCAGCGTCATGCACGCCGTGCCGCCGATGCCCACGTTCACCCTGTGGACCGGCCTGCTCGCCGGCGAAGTCATCCTGAAGGCGCTGGCGCAGGGCATGCCGGAGCGCATTCCGGCCTGCTCCGGCGGCGACGTCTCCTCCATGATGGGCCTCGGCACCAACCCGCGAACGGGCCGGGACTGGCTCGAAGCGACCAACGAGGCCGTCGGGTTCGGCGGCCACGCCGGCGGCGACGGAGAAGACGGCATCATGCACCTGTCCGAGCCGGGGTGCCGCAACAACCCGGTCGAGGTGCTGGAACAGAAGTCGCCCATGTTCATCGAGCACTACGGGTATGTGCCCGACACGGCGGGCCCGGGCAGGCATCGCGGCGGCGTCGGCGTCCAGCGCGTCTACCGGTTCACCGCGCCCTCCACCGGTATCGCTCTGGTCTACCGCACCAAGTCGGCACCCTGGCCGATCGCCGGCGGCGACCCCGCGACCCCCGCCCGCATCGTGCTCAACCCGGGCACCGACCGGGAGGTCGTCACCCGCGGCAGCTACAACTCGCTCGCCGCGGGGGACGTGCTCGCCAACATCACCGGCGGCGGGGGCGGCTACGGACCGGCCTTCGAACGCGAGCCCGCGAAGGTGCTGGAGGACGTGATCGACGGCCTCGTGTCCGTCGAGGCGGCCCGGTCCGCCTACGGGGTCGTGATCACCGAGCATCCGTGGGCCGTCGACGAGCCGGCCACGGCACGGCTGCGGGCGGCCCGATGACCGCCGTGGACCTCCTCATCACCGACGCGTTGCTGCACGAGGGCGAGCCCGTCGAAGCCGATGTCGTCGTGCACGACGGGCGGATCGTGGCCGTCGGCCCCGGCGCGGGCCACGGCCACACGGCCGCACGGACACTCGCCGCCGCCGGAGCGTCGCTCCTGCCGGGCCTCATCGACGCGCACTTCCACGCCTACGCGACCAGCCTCGACGCCTGGCGGCTGGAGCACGCGCCCCTCAGCTTCGTGGCGCTGGCCGGCGCCCGCAGGCTGCGCCGGGCGCTGCGCCGCGGGTTCACCACGGTCCGTGACGTCGCCGGTGGCGACGCGGGCCTGGACCAGGCGATCACCGCGGGACTGATCGAGTCCCCCCGGTACCTGTGGACCGGCCCGGCCATGAGCCAGACCGGCGGCCACGGCGACCCGCGCGCCGCCGACACCGACATCTGCTTCCACTCCGGGCCCATGAACCAGGTCGTCGACGGAGTGGACGCCCTGCGGGTCGCCGCGCGCGACCGGTTCCGCCGCGGCGCGCACGCCCTGAAGATCATGACCTCCGGCGGTGTGGTGTCGCCCACCGACCCGATCCGGGTGCCCCAGTACTCGGCCGAGGAGATCCAGGCGGTCACCGAAGAGGCCCGACGCCGCGGCAGCTACGTCGCCGCCCACGCCTACTCACCCGAGGCGATCCGGCACTCCGTGGCCAACGGGGTGCGCTCCATCGAGCACGGCAACCTGCTGGACGAGGACACGGCCGCCGCGATGGCCGCGGCGCGGGCCTTTTTGGTACCGACCCTCGTGGCCTACGACGCGATGGCCCGGCGCTGGCAGGAAGTGGCCCTCAGCCCCGTGCAGCGCGCCAAGAACGCCGAGGTGCTGGACTTTGGCCTCAGGGCGGTGCAACGGGCCCAGGCGGCCGGGGTACGCGTCGGATTCGGCACCGACCTGATGGCAGACCTGGAAGACGACCAGCTGCGCGGCCTTGAACTGCAGGCCGAGGCCATCGGCTGGCAGGCGGCCCTGCGCTCGGCGACCCGGGTCAACGCGGACCTCGTGGGCCGGCCCGACCTGGGCCGTATCGAGGTGGGCGCGACCGCCGACCTGCTCCTGCTGGACGGCCGGCTCACCGACGACGAGACGCTGCTGTGGAACGGGACGAGGAAGCGCACCGTCGTTCAGGGGGGTGTGCCCACGTGACGGTTCCCGCCCTGTCCTGCCTGATCCTGCCGGACCAGGCGCCGGCGGAGTTCATCGCCCGGGTCCGCGACGCGGAGCAGGCGGGCGCCCGCACGGTCTGGACGTACGATCACCTGTCCTGGCGCGACCTGGCCGACGGCCCCTGGTTCGGCACGGTGCCCCTGCTCGCGGCGGCGGCCTCGGCGACGTCCGCCGTGCGGCTCGGCGCGCAGGTGGCGACGCCCAACTTCCGTCATCCGGTGCCGTTCGCCAAGGAGGTCATGACCCTCGACCATGTCGCCGCGGGACGGCTGGAACTGGGCATAGGAGCGGGCGCGGAGGACGCGGACGCACGCGTGCTCGGCCGGCCGCCGGCGTCCCGCAAGGAGCGCGCCGACCGGTTCGAGGAGTGGGCGACACTGCTCGCCACCCTGCTGGAGCAGGACCGCACGCAGTTCCGTGGCTCCTTCTACAGCGCCGAGGACGCGCGCATGATCCCGGGCTGTGTGCAACGACCCCGGGTGCCGCTGACCGTCGCCGCGACGGGCCCGCGGAGCATGCGGCTGGCGGCACGCCTGGGCGCGGCCTGGGTGACGTACGGGCCGTACCGCCAGTCCCCGGCGCCGCGGGAGTGGCTGGCGGCGATCGCGGAGCAGAGCACGCGTCTGGACACGGCGATCAGCGAGGTGGCACCCGGCAGGCGGATCCGGCGCATCGCGCAAGTGGCGCTCGACGAGGCCCGCCCGTTCGAGGACGCCGACACCTATCGGCGATTCGCCGAGGACGTGGCGGCGGCGGGATTCGACGAACTCACCGTGCACTGGCCCCGCGCCGACGGCCGCGGCGTGCCGGCCGCCGCCCTCGACATGGTGGTCGCCACCCACACCGGATCCCCGCCGGGTCACGCAGCGTGACGCGTCGGACGCGCCGCCTGGCGGAAACGGACAGGCCCCGGCGGAGGGAGGCACGCCATCGGTAAGATGTGCCATTGCACTGGGGGACAGAGCTCGGTCGTTGATTGGTGATGGGGATATTCATGGTGACCGCGGACAGTGACTCTCTGGCTCCGCTCGCGCCCGCCAGCAGCCTGCGTGAGCGGGTCGAGGAGGCGATCGCCGCCGCCATCGTCTCGGGTCAGATGCCTGCCGGGGAGGTGTTCTCCGCCCCGACCCTGGCCGCTCGCTTCGGTGTCTCGGCCACACCCGTCCGAGAGGCGATGCTCAACCTGGCCAAGCGCGGCATGGTCGACATCGTCCGCAACAAGGGCTTCCGCGTCACCGCGGTGAGCGAGGACGAACTGCGCTCGATCGTCGACGTACGCCAGCTGCTGGAGGCGCCGGCGGTCAGGCGACTCGCGGGAGGACTCGCCGAGGCCGACCTGACCCGCCTGCGCTCCCTGGCCGAGGAGATCGTGCGGGGCGCCCGCGATGCCGACCTGACCCACTACCTCCAGGCCGACACGGCCTTCCACCTCACGCTGTTGAAGCTGGCCGGCAATCCGAGGCTGCACGACATCGTCGCCGACCTGCGTGCCCGGACCCGCCTGACGGGCCTGGCGAATCTGGTGGCGACGGAGGAACTCCAGGCGTCGGCTCGTGAACACCTGGACCTGCTGAACCTCCTGGAGGCGGGGGAGGCCGAGGAATGCGAGCGGCTGATGGTCCGTCATATCGGCCATGTCCTGGGCTGGTGGGCCGGCCACCAGGAGGCGTGACACCCCGCCGTCCGACCCCCGGCCGCCCGACCCCCGGCCGTCCGACGCGCCGCCGCGGCGCCGGCCGGACCGGCCCGCGGCGCCGTCCCTCGCCGCGGCGGTGGCGCTTGAACGCCACGCGGCTCATGTCAGGTGAACAGGGCCATCAGGACCTGCCCGAGGAACAGGGCCCCGGCGCAGAACGCGAGGAAGCCGAGGGCGAGTTGCCCCCAGCCGCGCGCGCCGTCGAAGCTCACCACACAGCCGATCAGACCCGCCGCGCCCACCGACGCCCCCAGCCAGAAGCGCGGTCCGCCGTCGGTGTGCGACAGCAGGCCGATCGCGACGGCCATGAGAGCGAGCGCGAAGAGCTGTCGCGGCCGGGGGCCGCGGGCACGGCGGCCGGCTCCCGTGGTGGCCGGGGTGGAAGCGGGCACGTAGAACCTCCGGAAGTGTAGGGCGCGGGTGCGGGGCCGGGTCGCGGGAGCCCGGCGATCTGGTGGACGCCACCCCGCGGGCCGCGGTTCCCGACCGGCCGCGCTCGCGGCGGCGCGGACGCTTTCCGCGCCGGTCCGGATCGTGGCTCTCGGCCGCAAGTGCGGTGTTCCGCAGGCAAGTTGTGTACGCCATCGACCGGATCGGCACATGACGCGCACCTGTTCTGATATAAATCTTCGGCGTCACGTCATTCATCTCAGCTGATGTGCGCCCCTGTGGGCGGCAGCGGGAAAGGTGAGGACAGGTATGGCCGAATCACCCCACGACGGCCCCCGGAACGCGGTGGCGGGACGGCGGCGCACGCACAGACGGGGAGGATCCGCGCAGTGGACCTCGCAGAGCTGACGGCATGCCCCTCGCCGCGGGACGCGCAGGCGCGGTGGGCGATGCTGGCCGTGGCGGCGGGTGCCACCGGTGCCGCTCCGCTTCCCGGCCGGCCCGCCGCCGGAACGGGCAAGGCCCGCGGGCCCGCCGCCGCGCTCATCCGCGAAGCGCGCGCGGCGCAGGCGCGGGGCGGCCACGCGCGGGCCGGCGTCCTGCTCGCCGAGGCGATCGAACGCACCCGGCACCGCGACGCCGGACGTGACCGGGCGCTGGCGGTGACGATGCTCGGTGTGTCGCTGTGGCACGGACCGGAGCCGGCCGCCGTCGCGGTCGAGCGCATCCTGGGCCTGCTCGACCGGCACGGGGCCGAACTGCCGGAGGTCGTCGCGGCGCTCAACGGCCCGCTCGCGGTGCTGTGGGCGATGCGGGAGCGCCGGGCCGAGGCGCGGGCCTGCCTCGCGGTCGTGCGGCGCGCCGCCGCCCGGCCGGCGCCGCCCGGCGCCGCCGCGGTCGCCGCGCTGTTCGCCGCCTGGGCCGCTGAGGCTCCGGGACCGGCGTCGCGCGCCCCCGAGTCGGGATGTGCGGGGCCCGGGCCGTTTGCCGGTGGGCTCGGGCCGGTGTGGGCGCGCAGCGCCGCCCGGCTGCTCCTGGACGCGAACCGCCCCGAGCAAGCGGCGCTGCGCCTGTGCGCAGTGAAGGGCGGCGGCGACCCGGCATCGGCCGCGGCGGCACCCGCGCTCGCCGACCTGAACGGCCTGCGGGCCAGGATCGCCGCGGCGCGGGGCCGCACCGAGCAGGCGGCTGCCCTGGCGGACCGTGCGGTCGCCGCCGCCACCGGCACCGACTCCCGTACCGCCCTGGCCGTCGCCCTGCTCGACCGGGCCGAGGTGGCCAGGCGCGGCGGTCGCCTGGCCGAGGCCCGCTACGCGGCGGCCATGGCCGGACACAGTTTCGCTCTCAAGGGACACCTGACGGGCGCGGGCCGGGCGGTCGCCCTGCATGCGAGCCTCACACCCCCGCAGCGCGCATAGGCCCGCACGCCCCGCCTCGGCGTAGGGGCGGCATGCAGGAGGGGCGGGGAGCCGTTCGGCTCCCCGCCCCTGTGTCTGTCTACGCCGTCCGCGGGTGAGGTCAGCAGGCGTGCTCGGCCGTCACCGTGAGGGAGACCCCGGTGATGAAGCTGATGCAGAGCGGGCTGGACTCCTGCGCGGGGGCGGCGACGATCTGCGCGGCAAGCTCCTCCGCGTCGGTGTACTGGGCGTAGCCGTTCATGAGGTCCTGAGCGGACATGAGGTCTCCTTGTCGGATCGTGTCATCGGTGCTGCGCTCCACGCTCAACTCCACTGGTGTGGGGCGCGGTTCAGTTCTACCATCCGATGACACGCGCCTGTCAAGGATGATGACAAGTCTGTCATGGCGGCGAGGTCGGGTGGCGCGGAGGCGCGGCGCCGCGCCTCCGGGGCCGTGCGTCCCGGCGAGGGCGCTTCCGGCCCTGGGCCGGCACGCGCGGTCACGGGCGCCCGGGTGTGTGTCAAAATGCGTGACACCTCGTGGGTGCGGCTTGCAGGAGGGGTGGATCCGCCGTTGAACATGTTGAGCCAGCCGGCTTTCGGACGCCTGCTGCGCAGGCTCCGGATCGAACGGGGCCTGTCGCAGGCGGACCTGGCAGGACCGGGCGTGTCCGCCAGCTATGTCTCCCGGCTGGAGTCGGGGGACCGCCCGCCGACCGAGGCGGCGGCCGCTCATCTCGCGCAGCGCCTCGGCGTCGACGTGCGGGCGTTCGCCGGTGCCCCGGGCGGCGACCGGGCCGTGTCGCTGCTGGCCTCGGGAATGGCCGCGCTGGACGACGGCAACGCCGCCGACGCCGTGCGGGACCTGGCGGAGGCCGCCCGCGCGACGCCGGACGACGCGCCGGACACGGCCTGGCAGGCCCTGTGGCACCTCGCCAAGGCGCACGCCCTGCTCGGTGACCGGGAGGAGCAGCGCCGCGTCCTGCTGCGGCTCCGGCCGCTGCTCACCGAGCAGGGCATGACCGTCCTCGAAGCCCATGCGCTGGCCGCCACGGCCGCGTGCGACCGGGCTCTCGGCGACGTCGACAGCGCCATCCTGCGCGCCAGGGAGGCGGTGGCGCTCGCCGGCGGCGAGGGCGCCGCGGGCAGCCTCGAAGCGCTGCTGGTGCTGGCCTCGGCCGAGGTGGAGGCCGGCCGGCTCAGCGAGGCCGCCGAACACGCCGACCTGCTCCTTGCGCGGACCGCCGGCGCGTCCGGCGGGCAGCGCACCCGCATCCTGTGGACGGCCTCCACCGTACGGGCGCGGCGGGGCGCCGAACAGGAGAGCCTGGCCCTGCTGGAGGAGGCGGTGGCGGGCGCCGACGCCCAGCGGGACCTGCTCGCCTGGGCACGGCTGCGGCTCGCCGCGGTCGCTCAGCACCTGCGCGTGCACGGCCGGCTGGCGCCGGACGCCGTCGCCTGGTTCGACGAGGCGCGGTCCGCCCTGCGGATGATCGGCCTGCCGCAGCATCTGACGGAGGTACGCGCGCTGAAAGCCCGCATCGCCTTCAGCGAAGGGGACCACGCCACCGCCGCCGCACTTGCCCGCGGCGTGGTCGAGGAGCCCGGAGCGCTGAGCTTCCACGACCGGATCCGCGCGGAGATCCTGCTGTACCAGGCGGAGGCGGCCACCGGCTCCTTCGAGAGCGCGGTACGGGAACTACGGCGGCTCGCGGACGAGGTGACCCGCTCCGGCAACCTTGACCTCGCCGCCGAAGCCTGGAAGGCCCTCGCCGAGGGCGCGGTGGTACACGGCACCTGAACGGGGGCGCGGTGGTGCGCGGCGCCTTGCACGGGGCGTGCCTCCTCGCCGCCCCTGCCTGGTGCCCCGGCGGCGCAGAGCCCGTGCGTTGCCCGTGCCGCAGGCCGCTGACGCCGCAGCCGTCCGCCGCCGTTCCGTCGCGCACGCGCCGCGGCGCGGCCGGGCGGTCACGGTGGTGGCGTGCCGCGGACCTGCCGCGGCTCGCGCGGCTGCCCGGTCCGGTGCGGCGCCGGTCCTGACATCGGCGCCGCACCGCCGCACATGCGTCGCCGCGCACGCCGGCGCGGAACCGCCGCGGCGCGGGCCCGGCTTGCGGGGGCGCCCCGTGAGGCAGGGCGTCGGTGTCAGGGTGGGTCCGCGATCGGTGTGTCGTCCTCGGCGGCGTCCACCGACTCGGCGGCCAGGTCGAGATAGGCGAGGAGTTCCGCGTGCCACTGGACGTACGCCGCGAAATCGTGCGCGTGCGTGAGCATCCGCAGGGCGGTGGCCCGCCGCACGGCCCGGTGGGACGGACGCCGGCCGTAGCCGCCCGTCACGGCCGCGGCCAGAGCCGGATAGTCCGCCGCCGGGGCGCCGCCGATGCCCCGCTCCCGTGCCCGTGCCAGCTCCGTCAGTTCCGCCAGGAGCCAGGCCATGTCGAACTCCCAGCTGCCAAGGGTCAGTTCCTCTCCGGTGAGCAGGGCGGGACGGCCCAGGTCCGAGGGCATGACCAGGGCGCCGAGGGCCGGGCCGCCATGCAGCAGGACCCGTGCTCCCGGTCCGTCCGCCGCCCCGTCACCCCAGGCGCGGACGAGGTCCAGCCGGCGCGGCCCGAGCCGCGCGAGGGCAGCCTCGTACAGCCGCGCCGACGCCCCGGGGCCGTCGCCGGAGCGCAGCCACCGGACGAGCCGGGCCGGCCCCGGCGGCACGGTCCCGGCCCCCGCCGGTGCCGGCGCGGCGTGGATCAGCCGCAGCACGGCACCGACGCCGTGGAAGGCGTCCCGGACCGCCGCGCGGCCGCGTTCCGCGGGGTCGCGGAGCAGCCGTGCCACCGAGTACGCACCGGGAACGCGATAACGCAGCCCCTGCGCTTCGCCGGGTTCGGCCAGGGCCAGCCGCACGGGAGCACCCCGGGACAGCGCGGACAGCGACGCGGCGGTGGCGGCGTCGGGGCGCGGCAGGACGGCACCGTGCGCGGGCCCCTGCCGCCGCAGCCACACGTAACCACCGTCCGGCCGGGACAGGACCGTCGTGCGGACCCGGGCGGTGCCGAGCACACGGATCACGCGTTCACCCGCCGCAGCCGCAGCCGCAGCCGCAGCCGCAGCCGCAGCCGCAGCAGCAGCCGCCGTAGCCGTCGGCGCGCCGCCGTTTTCTTGTTCCGGCGGCACCGCGACGGCGTGCCCTGCGGTGGGGGAGTCGGCGTCCTCGCCGCCGTCGCCGTCCCCGCCGTCCACCGGCGGACCGTGCGCCCCGCGCCGTGTCCCCGCGTCAGCCCTGTCCAGGCCGTCCATCGGCTGCTCCTTGCGCGTGATGACGTTCGATCAGGGCGAGGAGGGCGGGCAGCGGCGCCGCGGCCCAGCCGTCGTTCCTGCCGGTCGAGGCGCTGCGCCCCGGGTGCGGCGGGGCGATCAGCACGTTGTCGTACCGGCCCAGTTCCTCGACGTGGCGGCGGTAGGCAGGACCGCGCTCGGCGCCGGGCGGCAGGCCAGGGGCGATCCCGATGGTCGCCCGGGTGCACTGCAGGGCCATCAGCACCGGTGTGTCCGCCGATCCCTGCGCGAACCTGGCGAGGAAGTGCAGACCGGCCGGGTGCACGGCCACCGCGTCGGGCCACTCGGCGAGTTCGACGTGGTCGATGCTCCGCGACGACGAGTCGGCGCCGTCCGGCCACGCGTCGAGCAGCACCTCGTCACCCGCCAGGCTGCGCAGGGCGGCCCTGCTGACGAACCGCTCGGCGCTGCGGGTGACGACCACCCGCACCTGGGTGCCAGGACAGGCGATGCGCAGCCAGTTCAGCCAGAACGGCAGGAAGGCGACGCTCAGCGCCCCGGTGCCGAACAGCAGCAGCCGCCGGGCTGTGAAGGGCGGCGCGGCCCGCCCGGGTGCGGGCCCCTGGTCCGGTTCCGGCCCGTGCTCCTGGCCCGGTTCCGGCCCGTACGCCTGATCCGGTTCCGGCCCGTGCCCGGCCGGGGACTCGGCGGCGGGCGCGCTTCGCGTAGCGGCGGTGTCAGCCATGAAGTTCCTCCATCGCGGTGAACACGTCCTCCACATCGGCGAGCGCTTCCTGCATGCCGTGGGCGAAGAGGACTCCGCCGGTGTTGAGCACGACCTCGTCGACGCCGGCCGCGGTGTACCGGGACAGTTCCCGTGCGATGTGCGCCGCGGTGCCGAACACGAACACCCCGGCCTGCACCAACTGCTTCGCCCTGACCAGCCGTTCGTCGGACGCGCGCAGCGGCACGCCCGCCCGGCGCAGCATGTCGACGTAGTGGCCGGCCCGCAGATGACCGGAGAGCACCGCGTCCGCCAGCCGCGCCGGATCCCGGCCGGGACGGTCCACGGCGACGTGCACCACGGTGGCCACCCGCGGCGGGCACCGGATACCGGCGCCCTCGGCCAGCGCCGGGACCAGCACGTCCCGCACATAGTCGGCCGGGGTGAGCCAGGTGATCGCCACGTCGGCCGCGGCGGCGGCCGTCCGGGCCATCGCGGGCCGCAGCACACCAGCCCCGACCTCGACGGCCGGGTGCGGGCCCGTGGCCGGCAGGGCGGCGCGCAGCCGCTGGTAGCGCCCCTCCAGATCCGCCTCGCCGCCGTCCAGGAGCGCGCGGACGGCGGTGAGGTACTCGCCCGCGGCGGTGCGCGGGCTGCCGTACGGCTCGCCGTGCAGGGAGGCGACGAAGGCGGGTGTCGCGGTGCCGTACCCCGCCACCACCGGACGCCCGGTGATCAGGGCCAGCGAGCGGGCCTGCAACGCGGCGTCGTACGGCGTGCGCAGGGGCATCAGCGCGACGCCCGTGCCGACGGGGACGCGCACTCCGCGGCCGGCGAGGTGGGCGAAGAGCTGGTGGGCGTCGCAGCGCAGTGACTGCCCCATCCACAGGCGCCGGCCGCGGCGGCGCGCGACGAGTTCGGCGAAGGGCAGGACGTCGTCGGGGGTGTCCGGCTGGAGCGGGACCATCACGGCGGGGGCGGCACGAGGGGGCAGCGCCACGGTTCCGGTTCCCATCGTTCAGCGTGAGGGTGCCGTCGCCTGCCGCGCGGGGGCGGCGTGCGGCAGCACCCCGCGCGGGGAGTCGACGTTGCGGGCCGGGTCGGCGGGATCGATCCCCGCCTCAAGGAACGCCTCGTGCACCGCGTCGAAGGCGGTGTACGCGTCCGGCTTCTCGTTGTGCAGGAGCAGACCGTGCGCGAGCGCGGCGGCCCTGTGCTCGCCGAAGCTGACCTTGCCCATGCCCGGCCGGCGGTCCTCGGGTTCCCAGGCCGCGCCCACCCCGGGCGCCAGTTCGCGCACGAACGCCGACGTCGAACTGCCCACACCGGGCAGGGCGATGACGCTTTCCACGATCCGCTCGGCGGCGTACCAGCCCTCCGCGCCCAGATAGACGACCAGGCCGTCCTGGCGCGGATAGGCCGCACGCGCCGAGCAGATCTTGGCCCGGTAGGGGATCGGTTCGTCCTCCAGCGCGGTGAGCGCGGCCCGCCAGACGGCCGGCGCGGCCTCGGGGTCCGTCACATGCACATAGACCCGGAGCAGGCCGGTGGAGTGCAGACGGCGTTCCCGTGAACCGTCGCACAGGAAGAACCCCGGGGACAGCGCTGCCCGCGCGGCGTCCAGACGGACACGCGCCGACCTGCCGTCCCCGCCCACCGCCTCCACGCGCTCGGCGGGCAGCGTCACCCGGACGCCGTCGAGCAGCACCGTGGCCGTCGACGCCTCCACCGGGGCCAGCAGCGGAGCGACGCGCGTGGTGTGGCGGTGCGGCATGACCTCAAGCAGCCGCTGCTCGAACTCGGGGTCGCGCAGGGACCGCCTGGGCAGTTCCGGCTCTCCGGCGCGCCCCACGTGGTGGCACCGGTAGAACTCCTCCGCGAGCTGGGAGCGCAGGGCGTGCCGGGTGTCGCCGTTCAGGGTCCGCCGTCCTACGAGCGCGCTGCGGCCGTCGGGCGCGAGCCGCGTCTCGCGCAGCAGCTGAACGATCCGTGGTGCCAGGGCGGTTGTCATGCGAGGCGCCCTCCCCATCCGAGTACGGTGACGAACGCCTGCGGTGTGAGGAGCGCGGTACGGCCGATGCCCGCGGCGGCGCGCTCGGCGGCCGTCAGCCGGGACCGCATGAGTGCCGACGCCAGCAGGCGGTCGAGCAGATGCCATCCGGCGAACGCGGTCGCCCGCTCCAACAGGGCCGGATCGGCGGCCGCTTCGGGACGCAGCGCGGTGTAACCCGACCAGAAGGCGGCCACGAGCGGGGCCACGCGGTCCAGTTCGGCGACTCCGGCCCGCACCACCTGGTCGTGCGACGCCTCGGCGGCCGACCCGGGGTGGAGCCCGGAGGGTACCTTCAGGACCGCGCGGTAGAGCCAGTCACCGGCGTACGCGCCGAGGTCGCGGGCCGGGTCACCGAGGCCGAACTCCTCCCAGTCCGTGAGCATCAGCCCGCCGTCGGAGCCGATCAGGAACTGGTCGAGGCGCACATCGCCGTGGACCGGCGTGGTGCGCACGCCTTCCTGCCCGTCGCGCAGCGCACGCAGCGCGCCGTGCAGCGCGTCGTCCTGCTGGAGCAGCCGCCATGCCTCCAGTGTTCCGGCGCTCGCCGCGCCGAACACGGCCCACGGCAGCGCCTCGAACCAGCTCTGCGCCGGGAGGGACGGCGGCGAGACCTCCAACGCGCCGTCCGCGGGCAGGGCGTGCAGGGCGGCCAGGGTGCGGCCGGCCCGCCGGGACAGCGCCTCGTCGAAGGCGTCCTCACCGGCCAGCTCGCTGCCGGCGCCTGCCCCTTCCAGCAGTTCGAAGACGAGAAGGCGGGCGTTCTCGTCCGAGCCGAGCAGGCGCGGGGTGCGGATCGGGTGCACCGCCGCCGCGGCGGTCCGCTCGAAGGCCAGGACCCGGCGGAAACGGCGCAGGGACTCGGCAGGTGCGCCGCCGATGCGCTTGACGAAGACCGCCTGGCCGCTCTCGGTGTGTCCCGCCCAGTTGTCGTTGCGGCCGGGGTGGGCGGCGAGCCCCGCACCGAGAAGGCGGCCCAGGCCGAGGCGCAGCAGCAGCCGGTCCACCGCGGGAGTACCGGACGGGTCGGTCGGCAAGAACCTCCGGCGCGGACCGACGTCCGGCCGCGCAGCGATGTCAACATTCATGACGTAAGAGCGTGAGGCTTGTCGGGCGGTCAGTCAAGTGACATGACAAGCCTTGACAAGCGGGGGGCGGTGTCGGGTAGACCAGGGCTGTCCACGCTCCTGCCTTCCGTAACCGACCGAGGAGTCGTTCCATGTCCGCTTCAGGGCCGCCGCTCGCCGCGTCTCCTCGGCTGCGCGTGTTCCGCCATGTGCTGGCCGACCGGACCAACACCCTCGCCGCGGTCCTGCTGGCACTGGCCGCCACCGGGGCCACGCTCGCGGTGCCGATGGTGCTGCGCCGTATCGTCGAGGCGTTCGCCGGCCACCGTGCCGTGACCGGCTCGGTCCTGCTGATGACGGCGCTCGCAGTGAGCGGCGCCGTGGCCGCGGCCCTGTCGGCCTTCTTCCTGGCCCGGGCAGGGGAGCGCACCGTGCTCACCGTCCGGCAGCGCGTCACGGCCCATGCGCTGCGGCTTCCGCTGCCCGAGGCGCGCCGCGCGGGCGCGGGCGAACTGGTCGCCCGGGTCACGTCCGACTCCGCGCAACTGCGTGCCGTCGTCGACATCGGCGTCACGCAACTGCCGATGGCCTGTCTGACCGCCGCGGCGACCCTGATCGTCATGGGTCTCCTGGACTGGGTGCTGCTACTGATCGTCGTCGGCACCTTCTGCGTCGCGGGCCTCGCGATCGTCGCGTTCGTGAAGGGAGTCCGGCACAGCACCGCCGCCCAGCAGGCGGCACTCGGCGACCTCGCGCAGCGCTTCACCTCCGCGCTCGCCGCGCTGCCCACGATCAAGGCCCACCGCGCCGAGTCCCAGGTGGCGTCCGGCATCGTGGGGTGCGCCGAGACCGCCGCGAGCGCCGCGGTCGACGCGGCCCGACGGCAGGCGTTCGTCACCCCGATCATGGGACTCGGCCAGCAGTTCGCCCTGGTCGGGGTGGTGATGGGCAGCGGCATACGACTGGCCTCCGGAGCGATCGGCGTCGCCGAGTTCGCCGCGTTCCTGCTCTACCTGCTGCAACTGGTGGCCCCGCTCAGCATGCTGGCGAACGGCTTCGCACGGCTGCAACTCGGCTTCGCCGCGGGGACCCGCATCGAGCAGACGCTCGCCCTGCCCACCGAGGACACGCGGGCCACGGCCGCCGGTACGCTCCGTGCGGTCACGGACGAGCCGCGGCCCGACCCGCGACAGGTGCCGCACGCCGTGCAGTTCGAGGAGGTCCGCTTCAGCCACGGCCAGGACCGGCCCACCCTCGACGGACTGTCCTTCACCGCGCCGCGCCGGGGGATCACCGCCCTCGTCGGCTCCTCAGGCGCGGGCAAGACCACCGCACTCGATCTCGTGGAGGGCTTCCTGCTCCCGCAGTCCGGCACCGTGCGCGTGCTCGGCCACGACGTCACACAGTGGCCCCTGGACCGCCTGCGCGCCCAAGTGGCCTATCTGGACCAGACGTTCGCCCTGGTCGAAGGGACGGTCCGGGAGAACCTGGAACTCGGCCGGCGCACCCCCGTGGCGGACGCCCACCTGCATGAGGTCCTGGCCTCCGTGGCGCTGGACCGCGCGGTCGCCGACCTGCCGCAGGGACTGGACACGGTCCTGGGACGCGCCGAGGACCTGTCCGGCGGCCAGCGCCAACGCCTCGCGCTGGCCCGCACGTTGCTCAGCGACGCCGCCGTCGTCCTGCTGGACGAGCCGAGTTCCCAGCTCGACGGCGTCAACGAGGGCCGGCTGCGGGACGTGGTGGACGAACTCGCCCGCGACCGCGCGGTCATCATGGTGGCCCACCGCGGCTCCACCATCCGGCAGGCCGACCACATCGTCGTGATCGAGGAGGGGCGCCGGCTCGACGCCGGAACACACGACGAACTGCTCGACCGCTGCCGCTCCTACCGGGAACTCGTCGGGGGACAGCGGCCGGTCGAACGGGCCGGAGCGCGCCGGTGACCGTGCCTGAGCGCTCCGCCGGAAATGCCGCGACGCGGCGTCGGTCGTCCGCGGTGCCGTCCTGGCCGGTCCCGGCGTTCCCCGCGACCCTTCAGGGCGCTGTCGAACCGCAGCGGACCTCACCGGACCCGACCGTCCTTGCGGACGATGCCGTGCCCGCCTTCGACGACGGGGCCGTGCCCGACCCGCGGCTGCGGCGTCTCACGCTGCCCAACGGGCTCCGCGTGCTCCTCGCACCGGAACACACCGGGAGTTGTGTGGGTGTCGCCGTCCACTACCGCGTCGGCTTCCGCTCCGACCCGCCGGGCCACGGCG
The DNA here is from genome assembly GCF_057537855.1 of Streptomyces diversicolor. Lineage (NCBI taxonomy): Bacteria > Bacillati > Actinomycetota > Actinomycetes > Kitasatosporales > Streptomycetaceae > Streptomyces > Streptomyces diversicolor. The sequence continues at coordinate 157,018 of NZ_BAAJXA010000013.1, read as the reverse complement.
GGCTCGCCCACCTCCTCGAACACCTGATGTTCCAGCGGTCCGACCGCGCGGACCGCGCGCACGCCGTCGAACGGGCCGGCGGCTACCGCAACGCCGCGACCGGTCCCGACACGACGGACTTCCACCAGGTCGGACCGGCGGGCTCGTTGGAGAGCATGCTGGCCACCGAGGCGGACCGGATGCGCGGGCCGGGCATCGACGCGCGGGCACTGCGCACCGAGACGAACGTGGTCGCCGAGGAGATCCGTCGCAACGTCACCTCCCGCCCCTACGGCGGCTTCCCGAAGTTCGCCCTGCCACGCCTGCTCTACGGCACCTTCGCCAACGCCCACGACGGGTACGGCGACGCCGCGGGGCTCGCCCGTACGACCATCGAGCAGTGCCGGGACTTCTTCGCCCAGCACTACGCCCCGGGCAACGCCCTGCTGACCGTCGTGGGTGCCTTCGACACCGGCACGGCCCGGGACCTGGTGCTGCGGCACTTCGGCGCCGTCCCGGCCCGCGCGACCGCCCGGCCGCCGCTGCTGCACGAGCCGGAGCCGACGACCGAGCTGCACGGGCGGCACGACGATCCGCTCGCCCCCCTGCCCGCCACCACCATCGGCTACCGCCTGCCCGACCCCACCGCCGACCTGCCCGGCTACCTCGCCCATGTGCTGCTCGCGGCGGTGCTCGAACGGCGGCTGCGGCACCGGCTCGTGCTCGAACAGCGCGCCGCCGTGGCCGTCACCGCCGTCTGCGGGCTGATCGGCGGCCCGTTCGAGGCGTGCCACCCGCAGACTCTCGCCGTCACGATCACACAGCCCGCCGGAGCGGATCACCGGCGGGCGGTCACCGCCGTCGACACCGAGCTGTCGGCGCTGGCACGGCACGGGGCCACCGGGAAGGAACTGCTCGTCACCACCCGCCGATGGGTCAGCGGTCTGCTGCGCCGGCACGACTCGCTGCCCGCACGCCTGCGCTCCCTCGGCACCTTCGAACTGCTCCACGGCGACGCCGCCCTGCACACGCGTGTGTCCCGGCTGGCCGCGGCGACCGACGCCGCCGGCATCGCCCGTGCGGCACAGCGGCTGACGGCCGCCGGCCGGGCCGTGCTGACGCTGAGCCCGCGGGGCCCCGCCACCGCGGCCACCCCCCGCCCGGCAGGCCGGCGATGACCGGCGGGCCGCCCCTCTGGCCCGTGCCGCCGAGCGCCGCCGCCACGCTGCCGAACGGGCTGCGCGTCCTCGCCGTCCGTCTGCCGACGGTGCCGCGCGTCGAACTGCGCCTCACCGCCGGCCTCGGCACCGTCGTACCCGGACTCTCCGCGCGGGCGTCGATCCTCGCCGCCACCCTGCTGCGCGGGCTTCCCGGCCGCGACCGGCAGGACATCGAGACGGCGCTCGGCAGCCTGGGCTGCGACCTCGTTCCCCTCGTCCACGGCGGACGGCTCAGCCTCCGCGGCGGCGTGCTGAGCGGCGGACTCGTCCCCCTGCTGGGTCTTCTCGCGGACGCCCTGACCGCGGCGACCCATCCCGAGCAGGAGGTACAGGCGGCGCGGACCACCCTCGGCGGTCAACTCGCCCTGGCCCGCGCGACCCCCGCGGCCCAAGCCCTCGCCCTGCTGCGTCTTCGGGTGCACGGCGAGGGCGCGGCGGCGCAGGAACCGCCGACCCCGCAGCAGCTCGCCGGCGTCACCGCCGAGGAGGTGAGGACCCTGCGCACCGAGCGGCTGCTGCCGTCGTCGTCGGCACTCGTCCTCGTCGGCGATCTCGACCCCGACGCCACGGTGCACAGCGCACGGCGCATCTTCGACGGCTGGGGCACCGCGGGCACCGGCGACGGCACCGCGCGCGAGGGATGCCCGCAGCCGGCCGGGGCGACGAGGGCGACAGGAGCGACGGGGACCGGGACGGCGGGCGCGATCGCCGTCCACCCGACGGCGGAGGGCGACCGGGCGTATCTGTGCCTGGGCGCGCCGATGGGCGACGGCCCCGTAGGGCCCGCGCTGCGCCTGGCCGACGTGATGCTGGGCGGCTCCCCGAGATCGCGTCTTGAGCTGCGCCTGCGCGACCGGGACGCCCTCGCCTACACCGTGCGGTCGTCGCTCGACAGCGGCCTCGGCGGCCCGCGGCTGATCGTGTGCGCCGACACGGCCGCGCCGACGGCCCCGCGGTTGACCGAAGCGGTCGGGGACGAACTGACGCGGCTGGCGGAAGGGCCGCCCGACGCGCGGGAGACGGCCGCCGTACGGGACTACGCGCTCGGCAGCGCGCAGATCGCCTGGTCATCCCAGGCCGGACTGGCCGACGCGCTCGCGGAACTGCCCGACGCCCGGCAGGGCCCCGCCGCACTCGCCGCCCGCCAGGACGAACTGCGGCGGGTCGACGCGGGCGCGCTGGCCGGGGTCTGCCGAGGGATGCTGCCCCCCTCCCGGTTCACCGGCGTCCTCGTCGGCCCCGCCTCCGCCGCGGACTCCATCGGACCCTGGCGGCTGGAGCCGGGCCGCAGCGGGCCGTCGGCCGGGGAGTTGCCCGCACCCTGGACATAGCGTGCGGTCACGGTGCCGGGGGCCACAGCCGCGGAAGATGAATGGCGATCGACCGGCGTGGCTCGCCGCTGTGGTCGGGGCCGCTGCCGTGGATGGTCCGGCAGTGGTGGAAGCTGACCTGTCCCCAGACGAGGGTGGCGCTGACGATGCGCAGGCCCTGCTCGGCGGCACCACGGTCGATCGTGGTCAGATCCTGGTCGAAGAAGCTGAAGTCCCACCGCCCGTCCGAGCGGTGGCTGCCCGCCACGAACATCACCGGGCCATGGCGCTCGCCGATGTCGTGGAACGGCACCCACGCGGTGAGCATCTCCTGGCTGGAGCAGCAACGCCAGTACTGCCGGTCGGTGTGCCGGCCGACATGGCCGAGCCGCGCCGATCCGCTCGGTTTGTGCAGCAGTCGGTCGTGCCACAGCCGGATCTCCTCGGCCCCGGCGAGCCGTGCGGCACACCCGGCGATGACGGACTGGCGGACCAGCAGGGCCAGTTCGTCGACCCGCAGTGACGCGTAGTCGTTCTTGCGCAGCACGTCGCCGTCGTCGGGCCGCCATCCCCGGTGGCCGCCGTCCCGGTCACCGGGCAGCCGATGGTCGACCTCGCCCAGGTGATGGCGGCGCATGCCCCGCTCGGCGGTGTCGAGTACGGCGTCGGTGAGGATCGGCGGGGAGATCCAGTACCCGTCGCAGCACTTCGCCACCGCCTTCCGCCGTGACACCGGCACCACACCGTCGCGGTACCGGGCCGTGGCCGTCGGCGAAGGGATCTGATTCCTGCTCCGCTCAACCTGTCTCTGTTCGATGCATTGACGGTGGACCAGTCCATCGATACGGTCCACAACCAGCGTTGGACTGGTCCAACAGCTGTCTGACGGCGTCTCGTTGGACCAGTCCAACGGAAAGAGGAACGATATGGCGAAGCTGACGATCCGTGATATCGCCCGGCTCTCCGGACTGTCGAAGTCCACGGTTTCCCTGGTGTTGAACGACAGCCCCAAGGTGGACCCGGCGACACGACGCCGGGTGCTCGCCGTGATGGAACGGCACAACTACGTGCCGAGTTTCGCCGCCACCGCGCTCGCCCGGGGAAACACCGGCCTGATCGGCATGATCGTGCCGGGCCTGACCTGGCGCTTCATGGCGGACATCAACTACGGCGTAGCGAAGGTGGTCGAGAACACCAAGTACGAGATCCTGCTGTTCACCAGCACCAACGAACGTGACTACTCAGGTGCCATCGACCGGGTCGTCAGCTCCGGCCTGTGCGCCGGGCTGATCGTGGTGGCCCACGACCAGCAGCCGCTGGACCGCCTGGTCGAGCTGCACCGCGGCGGGATGGCCATGGTCCTGGTCGACACCCTCGGCGCGGACAGCGACCTGCCCGCCGCCGGCGCCGACAACTACAGCGGGGGCCTGCTGGCCGGCCGTCATCTGCTCGGCCTCGGCCACCGCAGGATCGCCAGCATCCTCGGCCCCCTCGACCATCCCTACGTCCAGGAGCGGCGGCGCGGACTGCGGGACGCCCTGCGGGAGGCCGGCCTGGAACCCGTACCGGAATGGGACGTGGACACCGACTTCCAGGACGCCGTGATCCGCACCCGCACCCGCGAGTTGCTGCGGCTGCCGCAGGACCGTCGCCCCACGGCACTGTTCGTCTACCACGACTCGGCGGCCTTCACCGTGCTGGACGAGCTCGCGGCGGCCGGTGTGCGGGTGCCGCAGGACATGTCGGTGGTCGGGTTCGACGACATCGACGCCGCCGCCCATGTGCGCCCGGCCCTCACCACGGTCCGCCAGCCGTTCGCCGAGATGGGGCGGCGTGCCGCCGACATACTCCTCACCGCGCTGGACGGCAGCGAATCCGGTGGGGATTCCCGGCGCATCGTCCTGCCCGTCGAATTGATCGTCCGGGACAGCACCGCGCCCGCACCGGAAATCCACCAGCCCCTTTCCTTCGACTGAAATCCCTGTACCGCCTCACACCCCCCACCGGTGGAGCCGCAGCACGATGCAACAGGGCATCGTGCCCACCACCTACCCGGAAGGGTCATCCATGAGGCATTACATGAATCCCTGGAATGCCCGCCGCAGATCCCCGGTGGGAAAGCCACTGCATTTTCTCGCCGCGCTGCTTCTGACCGTCTTCTGTCTTCAGACGGTCCCGGGCGCGGTACGCGCCAGTGCCGACCCGGTCGAGATCATGGGCCCGGACCCCTTGGCCGGCTTCACCGAAGTGAAGGGAGACCCGGCCCCGCGGTACGAGGTGGTTCCCGTCTTCGGCCCGTCCGACGTCACCCGGGCGCTCCAGATCACCACCACATCGGCCCCGAAGAGCGCGGGTCTCGACGGCGAGTACGAGATCACGCTGGGCGCGAAGACCGCCGACGCCGTCAAGGCGGGGGACGCGGCCGTGGCCACGTTCTGGGCCCGGTCGGTCACCGCGCCGGCCGGCTCGGCCGACGGCTACGCCGCCTTCGTCTTCGAACGGGACGGAGGCTCCTACAGGAAGTCCGCGAACGCGGCGCTGCGACTGACGTCAGCCTGGCAGAAGTTCACCTTCCCCTTCCGGATCGCCGAGGACTACGCGGCCGGCGAGGCACACGTCAACTTCTGGCTCGGCTACGGCGCTCAGACACTCCAGGTCGCCGGCGTCTCGGTGCGTGACTGGGGCCCGGGCGACCCGGCCGGCTTCCCGAAGGTGACCTATGCGGGCCGCGCATCCGATGCCGCCTGGCGCTCGGCCGCGGACCGGCGGATCGACAAGTACCGCAAGGGCGAGCTGACGGTGAAGGTCGTCGACGGCAACGGCGACCCGGTGCCCGGCGCCACCGTCAGGGCGGACATGCAGCGGCACGCCTTCAAGTTCGGCACCGCCGTGGACGCCGCCCAGATGATGAGCGGCACCACGGACGGCCAGAAATACCGCCAGGCCCTCACCAACGGCGACTTCAACCAGGTCACCCTCGCCAACGACCTCAAGTGGACCCGCTGGGAGAACAGCGACTACCAGCAGACCGTCACCCAGCCGGCGCTGAAGTGGATACGCCAGCAGGGCTTCGCCTTCCGCGGCCACAACCTCCTGTGGCCCTCATGGGGCTATCTCCCCGCCGACCTGCAGAACCTGAAGGACGACCGGACGGCGCTGCGAGCCCGCGTCGACGGCCACATCACCGACGAGGCCGGCTCGCTCACCGGGAACGCAGAGAACTGGGACGTCGTCAACGAGCCCTACTCCGAGCACAATCTGCAGGACATCCTCGGCCCCGACGAGATCAACCGCTGGTACGTCCTCGCCCGACAGGCCGACCCCAAGGCCCGGATGGTCCTCAACGACTACGGCCTGCTGGAGAACAACGGCTGGAGCAAGCGGCACCAGGACTACGTCTACCAGCTGGCCAAGCGGATCAAGGACGGCGGCTACCCGATCCAGGGGATCGGTCTGGAGAGCCACTTCACCGCGCTGCAGCCCACCCCTCCCACAGAGGTCTACACACTGCTGGACCGCTACGCCTCGCTCGGACTGCCCCTGGAAGCCACCGAGTTCGACATCACCACCGCCGACACGCAGTTGCAGGCCGACTACACACGTGACTTCCTGACCACGCTCTTCAGCCACCCCGACGTGAGCGGGATCAGCACCTTCGGGATCTGGGAGAAGGGCATCTGGGACCCGCTGGCCGCTCTCTACGACGCCGACTGGTCCCTCAAGCCCAACGGCCGCGTCTGGCACGACCTGGTGACCAAGCAGTGGTGGACCAACGCCTCCGGTACGAGCAACGCCTCGGGCGACTACCGCACCCGCGGCTTCCTCGGCGACTACCTGGTCACCGTGACGGCAGCCGGCGCCACGGAGAAGGCGCACGTCCACCTGGGATCCACCAAGGGCGCCACGATCACCGTGGTCGCCGACGGCAAGGACTCCGACGACTCCGATCTGCTCGGCAACGGCGACGCCGAACTGGGCGGCGTCGGCTGGTACGGCTTCAGCCCGAGCACGGTGAAATGCGACACCGGGAACGTCCACTCCGGGTCCGTCGCGATCCGCTCCACCGGCCGCACCGCCGAATGGCAGGGACCGGCGCAGGGCGTGCGGGTCCTCGACGGCCGGAGCTACACCTCCAACGCCTGGGTGCGGCTCGCCTCGGGCACCGCCACCACCGCACGGATCAGGCTGAAACTGGCGTACACCGACGGCACCTCCGAGTCGGTCCCGCTCGCCTCCGGCACCGCCTCCACCGGCGGGTGGACACACCTGTCCACCCCCGTGGCCGTGCCCCTTGACTTCCACGGCAAGACCCTTTCCAAGGCCGAATGGTGGGTCAGCACCACCTCCGGCACCGGCGATCTCCTCGTCGACGACGCATCGCTCAAGAACGGAGCGTGAGCCCGCATGCCCCACCTGTCCAGACGCGGCTTCCTGACCGCCTCCGCCGCGCTCGGCGGCACCGCACTGAGCACCGCACTCGCGGGCTGCTCCGCGTCGTCCGACTCCACCGCGCCCGGCACCACGACCATCGACCACTGGGACTGGTACGTCAGCCAGGCACCGTGGCTTGAACGCGAGATCGAGCTGTTCCAGAAGAAGCACCCGAAGATCAGGATCAAGCGCACGGTCCAGGTCAGCGACAAGTACCCCGACCTGATCAACCTCGCCTTCCGCGGCGGCAACGCCCCGGACCTGCTGATGATCCCCAAGAGCCCGCAGTTCGACGAGCAGGTGAACAAGGGCTGGCTCCGCTCGCTGGACGGCTACGCCACCTTGCAGTGGCGCGGCCGTTTCCCCGAGGGGAACTTCTTCAACGGCGTGAACATGGTCGAGGACAAGGTGTACAGCGCGCCGGTCAGCGGCACCTCCCCCTGGCTCCAGCTGTACATCCACAACGGCCTGTTCAAGGAGGCCGGGATCACCGACGCCGACGGCTCCGTCAAGATCCCGAGGACCTGGGACGACGTCACCTCCGCGGCGGACGCCATCACCAGGAAGACGGGCGGCAAGGCGTACGGCCTCGGATTCGGCAACGCGCAGAACGCCACCCTTCCCTGGTGGGTCGAGCTGTTCGTACGCGGTGCCGGCTCACCCGCCGGCTACGGCGTCGACGGCCTCGACTACCGCGTCGGCAAGTGGACCTTCGGCTCCGACCGCAACTACGCCGACTTCGTCGAGTTGCTGCTGGAGTGGAAGAAGAAGGGCTACATCTACCCGTCCTCGATGTCCATCGGCGACGAACAGGCCCGTGCGTTCTTCGAACGCGGCAAGTTCGGCATGACCGTCGGCGGCGTGTGGAACCAGTCGACCTGGACCGAGCACAGGTTCACCGACTACAGCCTGACCACACTGCCGTCACCGACCGAAACCCCCAAGGCGTTCTTCTACTACCAGCCGGGCGGCCGGGTGTGGGCGCTGTCCCAGGACTCCAAGGTCTCCGACGAGGCATGGGAGTGGTTCGACTGGCTGCACAGCCCCGCGGCCGGACAGCGCTGGGTCGAGGCGGAGCAGGGACTGTCGATCTACCCGCGGTCGAACCGCAACGCCAAGATCGTCTCCAAGCCGTTCCAGACCTACGTCGACCTCGCCGAGTACGCGCTGCCATGGCCCGTCCCCGCGATCCGCAACCCCGAGGTGTCCAAGGTCACCATCGCCGCCGTCACACCCGACCTGCCCGACGTGCTCACCGGCCTGTACACCGGGCAGCTGAAGAACGTCGGCGACTCCCTCACCGCCCTGGAGGACCGCCGCAACAAGGCCCTCGCCGACGGAGTGAAGGCGGCCCGCGCCGAGGGAGCCAAGGTCAGCCTGGACGACTGGCTGTACCAGGACTGGGATCCCACCAAGGCGTACCAGAACAAGCCGGCGTGAACCGGAGGCATGTGTGCGACTGCTTGACACGGCCGCTCCGAGCTCGCCCACCGGCGGGCCCGGAGCGGCTCCCCCGGCGACATCACCGAGGCCCAGCCTGTGGTACCGCGTCCGCGGGAACGGGTGGAGCTACCTCTACCTGGCCCCGCTGCTGATACTGCTCCTGACCTTCGTCATCTACCCGATCTTCGGCTCGCTCGCCTACACCTTCTACCACTGGAACGGCATCGGATCACCCGGTGACTTCGTCGGCCTCGACAACTTCCGGCAGATCGCGCACGACTCGATCTTCTGGCGAGCCGTCGGTCACACCTTCGTGTACGCCATCGCCGTGGTGCCCGTGCAACTGGTCATCGCCCTCGCGCTGGCGCTCGTGCTCAACAACAAGAGCCTGCGCTTCTCCGCCTTCTACCGCACGCTGTTCTTCCTGCCGGTGGTCACCTCGCCGGCCGTCGTCGGTGTCGTCGTGCAACTGATGCTCTCCAACTTCGGCGACACACTCAACGGCTGGCTGCTCGACGCCCACCTCGTCGACCGGCCCGTCGACTGGCTCGGCAACCCGAAGATCGCCCTGGGGATCATCGTCCTGGTCGGCATCTGGCAGACCCTCGGCTACAACCTCGTGTACTTCCTCGCCGGCCTGCAGACCATCCCCGAAGAGGTCTACGAGGCGGCGAAGATCGACGGCGCGGGCCGGCTGCGCACCTTCGTGAACATCACGGTGCCGCTGCTGCGCCCGGTCGGACTGATGATCGTCATCCTCGCCTTCATCGGCGCGTTCCAGGTGTTCGACCTGGTGCAGGTGATCACGGGCGGCGGCCCCTACTTCGGCACCGAGGTGGTGAACACGTACATCTACCACCTGGCCTTCGGCGGCAACCAGGCCCAGGCCACCGAGCCGAACGTGGGCCTGGCCTCCGCCGCGTCCTTCTTCTACGGCCTGCTCCTCATCGGCTTCTCCGTGCTACAGGTGCTCATCTTCCGGTCCATCGCCAAGCGTCGCGCCGCCGGGCGCGCCTGAAAGGAGACAACGCCATGGCCGTTCTCGTCTCCTCCGCTCGCCGCGGCCGCACCCCCGCGCGCCGCCGCGCCGCCCGCCGCACGGCGGGCCGGTCCCTGACCCATCTGCTGCTCCTCGGCGGCGGACTGCTCTGGCTCTTCCCGTTCCTGTGGATGCTGGGCAGTTCCCTCAAGAGCGCCGACGGCTTCTTCTCCAAGGGCCTGAACCCGTTCCCGGACGGGCTGCATCTCGACAACTACAGCGGCGCCTGGAAGGGCGCGTCCTTCGGCACCTACTTCTTCAACACGATCGTCGTCGCGGGCGGTTCGGTCGTCCTGACGCTGCTCGCCACCTCCATGGCGGGCTACGTCCTCGCCCGCACCGAATTCCCGGGCCGCAAGCTCTGCGTCGGGCTGATCTCGGTCACCCTGTTCCTGCCGCACGGCTACACGATCATCCCCATCTTCGACATCGTGCGCGAACTCCACCTGCTCAACACGCTGTGGGCCGTCGTCATCGTGCAGTCGTCCAGCGGCCTGGTGTTCGCCACCTTCCTGTTCATGGGCTACTTCTCCACCATGGACCGGGAGATCGAGGACGCCGCGAAGGTGGACGGCGCCGGCTTCCACCAGACCTTCTGGCGCGTGATGCTGCCGCTGTCCGGGCCGATGCTCGCCACCGTGGGCCTTTTCACCTGCATCAGCGCCTGGAACAGCTTCTTCATCCCGCTCGTGTTCACCCTGTCCAGGCCCGAACTGCGCACCCTGCCGGTGGGGATGTACTCGTTCCTCGGCGAGAACTCCACGGACTGGACGTTCCTGTGCGCGGGATCCGTGATCTCGCTCGTGCCGATCGTGGTGGTCTTCGTGCTGCTGCAGCGCTACTTCGTCAACGGTCTGGCCGGCGCCGTCAAAGGATAAGGAAGGAGCATCCGTGACCCTGCGCCTCGCCCTGCTCAGCTTCTGGCACGTGCACGCCCGCGACTACGCACGCCAGGTGCGAGAACACCCCGACACCGAGATCACCGCCGTCTGGGACGAGGACCCCGCCCGCGGACGCCGCCGGGCCGGCGAACTCGGCGCCCGCTTCCACCCCGATCTGGGCGGGCTGCTCGCCCGCGACGACGTCGACGCGGTCGTCGTCACCTGCCCGACCACCGCGCACCGCGAGGTCATCACGGCCGCCGCGGCAGCGGGCAAACACATCTTCACCGAGAAGGTCCTCGCCCCGACACCGGCCGAGTGCACCGAGATCACCGCCGCCGCGGAGAAGTCCGGTGTGACGCTGATGCTCGCGCTCCCGCGGCTGTACGAGGGCTACACCACGGCCATCCGTACGGTGGTGCACGCCGGCGAACTGGGCCGTCTCACCCTGGTGCGGGTGCGCCTCGCGCACGGCGGCGCGATCGAGGGCTGGCTGCCCGAGCACTTCTACGACCCGGCCGCCACCGGGGGAGGCGCCCTCATCGACCTCGGCTGCCATCCCATGTACCTCGCCCGGCTGTTCCTCGGCCGGATGCCCGAGACGGTGACCGCGACCTTCGGCCATATGACCGAGCGGGCCGTGGAGGACAACGCCGTCGCCGTGCTGCGCTGCGCGGACGGCGCCCTCGCCGTGGTGGAGGCGTCCTTCACCACACCCCTGTCCCCGTTCTCCATCGAACTGCACGGCACCGAAGGCTCACTGGTGTACGGCACGCCCGAGCCGCGGCTGCTGCTTCGCCGTACCGGCGGCGACTGGCGTGAACTGCCCGTGCCCCAGGCCACCGGAACGCCCTTCGACCGCTTTGTGCGTCACGTCATCGAAGGGACCCGGGACGAGGAGAACCTTGCCCTCGGCCTCGACCTGACCCGCCTGATGGCAGCCGCCATGTGCAGCGGCCGTGAGGAAGGAAGCCTCCTGTGACCGTCTCCGTCGGCATCATCGGCTGCGGCAACATCTCCCGCTCCCCTCTGCGGGGCTATCTCGCCGTCCTGGACCGGGCCACCGTCGCCGCCGTCGCCGACGTCGATCCGGGCGCCGCCCGCGAGCGCGCCCGGCAGGCCGGCGGCGCCCAGGTGTTCGACGCGTACGAGCGGATGCCGGCCGAGGCCGACATCGACGCCGTCGACATATGTCTGCCGCACCATCTGCATGCCGCCGCCGTCATCGCCGCCGCCGAGGCAGCGTGTGGAGCGACGGGACCACGCTGCGCCACAGGGTGCGCGGCGAAGCGCTCCACTACCCGGCGACCGACTCCCTGGCGGCCGTCTGCGCCGACTTCACCCACCGGATACGGGACCGCACCCGGCCGGTGCACACCCACGAAGAGGGCACGGACGTGCTCAAGGTGATTCTCGCGGCCTACCGGTCCGCGCGGCAGAAACAGGAGATCAGCCTGTGACAGGCCATGAGACCCGCGACTTCGACTTCGACCTGCGCCACGGTGTCGCCGAGACACTGTGGACCGCGAGCGGCTGGTCCACGGCGGCAGTCGTGACGGGCACGGTGTGCGGGGTCGGCGCCTGCTACGCCCCGCCCCACGCCGCCCCGCGGGCGCGGCTGGCCGTCGCCTTCGAAGCCGACGGCATCCCCGTCGGCGACACGGGTGCCCCGGGCATGCACGGCACCGGACTGCTGCCGGCCGGCGGGACCTGGCGGCTCGACGGCATCGAGCGGCGCGGCAGCTATCACCGCCGGCACCAGGGACGGCTCGTGTCGCTGGCGGTGCGCTCGCAGCTGACACCGCTGCACGGCATCCCCGGCTATGTGCTGCACATAGCCGTCCGCAACCGGTCCGGGCGGACGCTGCCCCTGCGCGTGCGGCCCGAACTGACGACAGGGCCGGTCGGCGAGGTGCCGCTGGGGGAGTGGGGCTGGATGCCGCCCGAGCCCGACACGGTGGCCGAGAACCGGGCGACGCTCGTGCACGGGCCGCTGACCACACGGCTCCAACCGGCCGACGAGGCCCACTTCGACCTGGCCGTACTGCTCGACGGCAGCAGCCCGGACGGCACCCTGGGCCAGTGGGCGGCCACCTCCCGCGCCCTGGTCGAGCGGCGCACCGCCCGCGCCCTGGAACGCGTGCCGAGGCTGGTCACGGACCTGCCGGAACTGGACACCTACTACCGCCGGTCCCTCGCCAGCGGCCTGGTGTGTCTGTGGGACAACCCGGCCTTCGCCACCGTCCCGTTCCCCGCCACCTCCGGCATCGACGGCGGAGCGTTGTGCGCCTACGCCTGGGACACCGGCGGCTATGCCCCGCACACCCTCACGCTGATGCTCGGCCGCGGCGTCACGGACATCGTCGAGGCCATGGTCAAGGCCGACCTGACGGACCATTACGCGATCGCCCCGGACGGCAGCGGCACCGGCGTCGCCTACGCCTACAGCGGCTGGTCACTGGTGATGCTCGCACACGCCGCGGCCTGCCACGACGGGATCGCCCCCGACCTCGTGGCGCGTCTGCACGTAGCGGAGGAGCGGCTGGCCGACCGCTTCCCGGCCGCCGGCGAGCTGCGCGACTACGGCGCCCAGCCCAATCTGCTGGAGATGCGCTCCACCGGCTGGGAGCACATCGTCGCCAGCCCCAACGCCGAGCGGGCCTGGAGCCTGGATCTGCTGGCCGAACTGGCTCAGGTCAGTGACGCGCCGGTCCCCGCGGCCCCGCTGCGGGCCCGCGCGCGGCGCATCCTCAAGGCCGTGGGAGAGGAACTGTGGGACGCCGACGCGGGCTGGTTCCGCAGCCGCTACCCCGACGGCCACACCGAACTCGCCTACTCGATCCAGGGGTTCGACGCGCTACGGGCCGGCGCGTGCACTGCGCCGATGGCCGCCGCGCTGCTGACGCACCTGCGTGAGGGCGCCTTCCTCGGACCGTACGGGGTGAGCAGTGTCTCGGCCGAGGACAGCCTGCACTACGAGCTGGGCGACGTGGACTGGTCCGGCGGCGGCGCCTACACCGGCGAGGCCCCCCAGCTCGCCCTGACCCTGTGGGAACGCGACGAGCCACGGCGGGCCTGGGACGTGCTGCGCCGGGTGCTGTGGATGGGCCGGCACTTCCCCTACTACCCGCAGGACCACTACTGCGACCGGCCCGCGGCCCCGCCCCGCGGCCGCCGCGCCAATGTGATCGCCGGGCTGACCGGCGCGGAGGCCGTGCTGCTGGGCCTCGCCGGACTGCGTCCGCAGGCGGACGGCGCGCTCGACCTGAAACCCCCCGCCTGGCTCCCCGGTGGCCTGGAGCTCCACGGGCTGCGCTACCGCGGCCATGAGATCGATCTGAAGCTGGCGGCCGACCACTGCGAGGTCGCGGTGGACGGCCATGTCCGCCACACCGGGGCACCCGCCCCGCTGCGCATCCTGGGAGACGTCCGATGAGCGATGTCCTCGACCGCTTCGACCGCGACGGCTACGCCGTCTTCCGTGGGGTCATCGACTGGGAACTGATACGGGAGGCGGCAGGCCACGTCGACTGGCTGCGCCTGCGCCACCCGGACCTCAGGCCCGAACAGCTGGGCCACACGCTGCTGCGCGACGACCCGTTCTGGCTGCGGCTGGTCTCGGACGACCGGCTGCTGGACATCGCGGAGACCTTCGTCGGCCCGGACATCGCGCTGTTCGCCTCGCACTACATCAGCAAGCCGCCGTACTCCGGACAGGCCGTGCTCTGGCACCAGGACGGGGCGTTCTGGCCGCTGGAACCGATGCGGGTGGTCACGCTCTGGCTGGCGATCGACCACTCCACACCGGAGAACGGCTGCGTACGGCTGATCCCCGGCAGCCACCGCGGTGGCATCGAGGCGATGCGCGCCAACACGGCGGTGGACAACGTGCTCGGTGAGGAGATCGCCGTCGACGTCGACGAGTCGGCCGCCGTCGACATGGTGCTGGCGCCGGGCGACGTCGAGGTGCACCACCCCCACATCGTGCACGGCAGCAACGCGAACACCTCGCAGCACCGGCGGTGCGGGCTGACCATCCGCTACATCCCCACGTCGACCCGCATCACGGCGGACGAGCAGCCGTACCCGAGCGCGTTCCACCTGCGCGGCGAGCCCGGTGTGAACACATATCAGCCGTGGCCCGACTTCGATCCGGACCGGCACTACCGCTTCGCGGGAGCCGAACCCCAAGCCGAACCCCACCCGGGCCGCTGACCGGCACCTCGCGCACCGGCATGCGGCCCACACCGCCGCGCGCCGGCCAAGGGCCCGGCCGCACCCTCCCGAAGACGGGCAACTCCAGGGAGACGAAACCCGACATGCAGGTCACCAACGGCTGGTACGTCGACACAGGACGCGTCGTATGGGGTCTGGCTCAGCACGGCGGGATCTGGGGCGGGCTGCGGGGGAGGGAGGGCTGGTTCACCGATTGTCCGATCCGGCCCAACATCGCGGCCTTTGACCCCGAGCGAACCGGGCCCGGGTACACCGAGGACCTTCATCGTCTGACGGAGTCGATGGTGGAGTGCGGCATCCTGGGATTCGAGCACTGCTTCGGGCTGTGGTTCGACCGCAGGCGTGACGCTCATGACACGGGACGACGGCCGGACTCGGCCGCCGTCCCGCCCTTTCTGGAGCAGCCGTGGCAGCGGAGCGGGACGGCGGCCGCATGGGACGGCCTGCCCCAGTACGACCTGTCCAGGTTCAACCCCTACTACTTTCACCGGCTGAAGGAGTTCGCGGATCTGTGCGACCGGAGGGGGCTTGTCCTCTTCCACAACTTCTACCTCCAGCATGCCCTGGTCGAGGTGGCCGCGCACTATGTGGATTTCCCCTGGCGGCCCGTCAACTGCCTCCAGCCGACGGGAATGCCGGACCTGATTCCGGCCGCCGACGCCTTCTACGACGTGCGGCACCCCGTGCGCAGGCAGCTGCATCGCGCGTACATCAGGAAGTGCCTGGATGTGCTGGGCGGCAACCGGAACGTGGTGTTCCTGCTGTCCGAGGAATACACAGGACCGCTGTCGTTCGTGGAGTTCTGGCTGGACGAGATCCGGCGCTGGGAGGCCGAGACCGGACAGGGCGTGCACATCGCGCTCGGCGCGACGAAGGACGTGATGGACGCGGTCCTGGACGATCCGGTCCGCTCCGGGACGGTCTCGACCCTCGACCTGAGGTACTGGTCCTACGACGCGTCCGGCGTCCTGAACGCCCCACCCGGTGGCCGGCAGATTCCGGCGCGTTTCATGGACGACCTGCGGCCCACTCCGTATCAGCTGTACCGGCAGGTCGAGGAGTACCGTACTCGATACCCGGACAGGGCGATCGTCCTCGAAAGGCAGCTGGCCTCGCGGCAGCATGTCTGGGCGTTTCTCATGGGCGGCGGGTCCATGCTGATCGACAAGGTCCATTTCCCGCCGGCCGTCACCCCGGCATCCGCGGGCACCGCGGACTACCTGCCCCCGGTGGGGTGCGACATCATCCAGATCCCGTTCCGCTTCATCAAGGACCAGCTGTCCGCATCGCTGGTGCGGGCCAGACCGCTGGCGCTCGACAACCGGAGAACCACCTGGTGTCTCGCCGATCCCGGAAACTTCTACCTGATCTATCTGCTCGAAGGGGGCCGGCTCACCGCGCGGCTCCCCCTCGACGACCGCGCCGTACGGTGCCGATGGCTGGACCCGAGAACGGGTGACGTCGTCGACGACCGGACGACGAGCACATGCCCGCCCGGCCTGCTCGATGTGACGGCTCCGGACGACCGGGACTGGCTGCTGTGGCTCACCCCGCTCCCGCCGCAC
The DNA here is from genome assembly GCF_057537855.1 of Streptomyces diversicolor. Lineage (NCBI taxonomy): Bacteria > Bacillati > Actinomycetota > Actinomycetes > Kitasatosporales > Streptomycetaceae > Streptomyces > Streptomyces diversicolor. The sequence continues at coordinate 140,914 of NZ_BAAJXA010000013.1, read as the reverse complement.
GACGCGTGACCGCCACGCCGGCCGCGGGAGCAGCCGGACGCGGTGCCCTGCCGGGCTGCCACGTCGCGCCGCCGACGCCGGCGGTCATAGCCAGCGCCCCGAAGGGGCGCGGGGAACTGCGCGACCAGCCACGACGGTGCCGCGGACGACCGACGGCATAGCGCGGCAACTCCAGCGAGCGTTCAGGTGCGCGGCTGCGCTGTCGCGCCGTTCGGTCGTCCGGTCGAGGCGCGGACCACCAGGCTCGTGGGGAGCACGGTGCGCCGGGGCTCGCCGTCCGGGTCCTCGATGCGCTGGAGCAGCAGGTCCACGCCCCGGGCACCCATCACGTCGAGGGGAATGTGCAGCGCGGTGAGCGCCGGATGGATCGTACGCGCCATGAACGTGTCGTCGACCGTCACCAGGCTGAAGTCCCCCGGCACCGACCGGCCTTGCCGGGCCAGACCGCCGGCGACACCGTGCGCCACCATCTCGTTGTGCGCGATGATCGCGGTGGCCCCGCTGGTGGGCACCAGGTCCGCCGCCGCCACCCCGTTGTCGAAGGTCAGGTCGAAGGGGCCCAACTGCTCGACGAGTTCCACCGCGTACTCGTCGCACGCCTCCCGTACCGGCCGCCGGTGACCGTCCGTGCGGGCGGTGCGGGTTCCGTTGACGTACACGATCCGGGTGTGGCCGAGCGCCGCCAGGTGCCGGACCGTCTGCCGCATGCCCGTCGCGAGGTCCGCGTACGCGCAGTCGGTCCTGGGCAGTTGGGCGCCGATCAGCGCCACCGGACCGGCCCCGGCCAGCTCGCGCACCATGTCGTCGGTCATCCGCGGACCGGCGAGCAGCAGCCCGTCGGTCTGCCGGGCCATGGCCTGCGCCAGCTCGAAACCGTCGGCCGCGTCGTCGCCCGTGTCGGCCAGGAACAGCGCGTGGTCCTTCGCGCGGGCCCGGTGCTGCACGGTCTTGACGATCTCCGCGTAGTACGGGTTGACCACGTCCGGCACCAGCAGGCCAAGGGTCCGGGTGCGGCCGCGGGCGAGCGAGCTGGCCGCGCGGTTGGGTGTGAAGTCCAGCCGTCGTGCGACCGCGAGCACCCGTTCCCGGGTGTCGGCGCGCACCGCATGCGGCAGGCTGAACACACGCGAGACGGTGGAGGCGGACACCCCGGCCTCGCGTGCCACGTCGGCCATGGTGGCGTTCACTTGATGCTGACCACGTCATCGATGTTCACGGGCCTACCCTGCTCGAACGCGGAGTTCGCGGCAAGTCCCGTGGCCAGCGCGAGCGCGCCGTCCACCGCCGTCGCGGTCGGCGTCCTGCCGTCCTCGCCCCGCTCGCCGTCGAACAGCGCCCGCAGCATCCGCGCGTCGCCGCCGCCGTGCCCGGTGTGGTCGAACTCCGGGATCGCCACCTCGCGCGGCGGCTGCCACAGCGGCCGTACGAGGATGCGCGCACCGCCCGCGTTGTCCGGCGCGGTGTCGCCGTGCACGGCACCCTTGGCCGACGTCAGCTTGGTGTTCGGACGCTGCCACTCGCTCTCCTGCACCTCCAGCTCCAGCCGTCCGCCGGTGCCGTTGAACATCACCCGGTAGCCCTCGCAGGGAGAGTAGGCGGTGAGGTGGTACGACATGGACGCGCCCGTGTCGTAGCGCACGAGGACCGCCATGTCGTCCTCGATGGTGATGCCGTCGCCGAAGACGTTCCGGTCGCGGTGGTAGCCGTCCGCCGCCTCGGCGTCCAGGTACAGGGCCCGCAGGCCCGCGTTGTCCTCCAGGTGCAGGGCGAAGGGGTCGTCCGCCGCGGCCGGTGACCCGTGGGCGCGTTCGTAGTCGCGGCGGTAGCCGGTGCGCTCGCCGTTCTCGCGTCCGTAGAAGCCGAGCCGGCCGATGCCGAAGACCTGCTGCGGGCGGGCGCCCAGCCACCAGTTGACGAGATCGAAGTGATGGCCGGCCTTGTGCACCATCAGGCCGCCGCTCTGGTCCTTCTCGCGGTGCCAGCGGCGGAAGTAGTCGGCGCCGTGGCGCACGTCCAGCAGCCACTCGAAGTGCACGGACAGCACGTCGCCGATCGCGCCCCCGCGCAGCTCCCGGTGCACCAGTTCGTGCACCGGGTTGAAGCGGTAGTTGAAGGCCACCGAGAGGGTGCTGCCGGTCTCGGTGACCGCGTCCAGGATGCGGCGGCAGCGCTCCGCGTCGGTGGTCATCGGTTTCTCGGTCACGACGCGGCAGCCCGCCCGCAGCGCGGGGACGATGTAGGTGTCGTGCAGCGCGTCGACGGTGGTGACGACCACGGTGTCGACGCGCTCGGCGTGCAGCAGTTCCGCGAAGCCGTCGGGGCCGTAGGCGCGGGCCGCGGGCCGGCCCGCGGCGGCCAGCAGCCGGTTGTGGTGCGCCATGCGCACCGGGTTGGGGTCGCAGAGCGCGGCGACCTCGATGTGCGGGCGTTCGGCGAGTCCTTCGGTGAACTGCTGAGCGCGGTTTCCGGTGCCGACGATGGCGACACGTGCGTTGGTGGGCATCGCTCACCTCCTTGCGCTGCAACGCTTGCATGCGCTTGCAGAGCGGTCAAGTGCCGTGCGGGAAGCGGTGTTTACAGGTTTTCTGCCGGTGGAGAGCGCTGGACGGGCGGCCGGTGTGATGCCTACCTTGGTGGCGCGTGCAGAATTCTTCGCCCCTCCGCCACCCCTGGGAGCCCTGCATGGCCCTGCTCGACATGCCCCTGGCCGAACTCCGCTCCTTTCGCACCGAACGGACCGAACCCGAGGACTTCGACGCCTTCTGGAAGAGCACCCTGGAGGAGGCCGCGGGCCACGACCTGGCGGCAGAGTTCCGGCCCTGCGACGCGACGCTGACCGAAGTGCGGGTGTACGACGCCTCGTTCACGGGATGGGGAGGGCAGCGCGTCTTCGGCTGGCTGATCGTGCCCAGGCACGTGACCGAACCGGTGCCCTGCGTGATGCTCTACGCCGGCTACCACCGCGGTCGTGGCATCCCGCACGACCACCTGCTCTGGCCCGCCTCAGGGCGTGCGGTCTACGTCGTCGACACCCGGGGGCAGGGCGCCTCGGGCGGCGACCACGCGGACGCCACCGCGGACCCGCACGGCGGCGCCAAACTTCCGTCGCGCCCTGGAGATCACCGACAGCGATCCCTACCAGGAGATCGTCCGGTTCCTGAGCACCCAACGGGGCACGGACGAACAGGTTTTCACCACTCTGTCCTCCATCGACGGCCGCACCTTCGCGGTGCGGGCCGCGTGCCCCGCGCTGTACTCCGTGGCGCTGATGGACCCCGTCTGCCCGCCCTCGACGGTCTTCGCCTCCTACCACCACTGGGCCCACCCGCGCAAGTCCATCGAGGTCTACCCGTGGAACGGCCACGAGGGCGGCACCGCCGAACACCGCTCCACGCAGCTGAAGTGGCTGCGGAACGCGGACGTGTGACATCTGAGCGACGACCACGGCCCGGGTCTTGCCGAGGGCCGACGCCGACCGCCCGTCCCCCACGCAGCACAGGAGTCATCGCCATGGTCCATCAGATCCTGCACGACGGCTGGCGGCTGTCGGCCACCACGGGCCCGGTCCCCGCACACATCGCGGGCAGGACGCTGCCGGCGCGGGTGCCCGGCAGCGCCCACCTCGACCTGCTCGCCGCCGGCCTCGTCCCCGACCCGTACCTCGACCGGGCCGAGGAGGAACTGGCCTGGGCGCACCGCACCGGATGGCGCTACACCCTCACCTTCGACGCGGCGGCGCCTGTTCCCGGCGAGCGCGTCGACCTGGCCTTCGACGGACTGGACACGGTGGCAGCCGTGGAACTCAACGGCCGCCCGCTGGGCTCCACCGCGAACATGCACCGCGCCTACCGGTTCGACGCGCGCCAGGCGCTGCGGGGCGGGACCAACGAACTGGTCGTCGCCTTCCGGCCGGCACTGGAGTACGCGGAAGAGATCGAGCGTGACCTCGAACGCCCCCACAACTACCCGCACCCGTTCAACATGATCCGCAAGATGGCCTGCAGCTTCGGCTGGGACTGGGGACCGGACCTGCAGACGGCGGGCATCTGGAAGCCGGTGCGGCTGGAACGGTGGGCCACCGCGCGCCTCGCGAGCGTGCGCCCGCTGGTCACCGTCGGGGACCATGGCGTCGGGCGGGTCGAACTGCACGCCGACGTCGAACGGGCCCACGCCGATGACCGGAGCGAACCGGTACTGACGATCCGGGTCGCCGGCCGCGAGGCGCACGTCCGGGTGCCTGCCGGGAACACCTCGGCGGCGGTGACCCTGGAGGTACCGGACGTGGCCCTGTGGTGGCCGCACGGATACGGTGACCAGCCCCTGTACGACCTGGACGTCGCCCTGTACGACGCCACCGGCACGCGCCGGCTGGACACCGCGGTGCGCCGCATCGGCTTTCGCACCGTCACGGTCGATGTCACGCCGGACGAGATCGGCACACCGTTCACGGTCGTCGTCAACGACCGGCCCGTGTTCGTCAAGGGCGCCAACTGGATACCCGACGACCACTTCCTGACCCGTATCACCCGTCGCCGCCTGGCCCACCGGGTGGACCAGGCCCGCGGCGCCCACATCAACCTGCTGCGCGTGTGGGGCGGCGGCATCTACGAGACCGACGACTTCTACGACGTGTGCGACGAGCGCGGCATCCTCGTCTGGCAGGACTTCCCGTTCGCCTGCGCCGCCTACCCCGAGGAGGAGCCGCTGCGCTCCGAGATCGAGGCCGAGGCGCGCGAGAACGTCACCCGCCTCGTCTCCCACCCCTCCCTGGCCCTGTGGAACGGCGCCAACGAGACCATGTGGGGCCATCGCGACTGGGGCTGGCGCGACCAGCTCGACGGCCGCACCTGGGGCCACGGCCACTACACCGAACTGCTCCCGCGGATCGTCGCCGAACTCGACCCCACCCGGTTCTACGCCGCCAACAGCCCCTACAGCCCCGGCCCCCCGCTCGACCAGGTGCACCCCAACGACGCCGACCACGGCACCCGCCACGAATGGCAGGTGTGGAACGAGGCCGACTACACCGCCTACCGCGACCACGTCCCGCGGTTCTGCTCCGAGTTCGGCTACCAGGGTCCCCCCACATGGGCCACCCTGCGGCGCTGGATCCACGACGACCCGCTCACCCCCACCTCGCCCGGCTTCCTCCTGCACCAGAAGGCCGAGGACGGCAACGGCAAACTCGAACGCGGCTTCGCCCCGCACCTGCCGAGGCCCACCACCTTCGCCGACTGGCACTGGACCACCCAGCTCAACCAGGCCCGGGCGGTGGCCTTCGGCATCGAGCACTTCCGCTCCTGGTGGCCGCGCACCGCCGGTGCCGTCGTCTGGCAGCTCAACGACTGCTGGCCGGTCACCTCCTGGTCGGCCGTCGACGGCGACGGCCGGCCCAAACCGCTCTACTACGCACTGCGCCACGCCTACGCCCCGCGGCTGCTCACCATCCAGCCACGCGACACACGACGGGTGCTGGTCGCCGTGAACGACACCGACACCGTATGGAGGGGGACGGCCAGGGCCGAGCGGCAGACCTTCGACGGCCGGGTGAGGGACACGGCCGCCGTCGCGTTCGAGGTGGCTCCCCGGTCCGTGACCCACCTCGATCTGCCCGGCTCGCTGCTGCGACCGGACGACCCCGCGCGGGAGGTCCTGGTGGCGACGAGCGGCGCGGCCCGCACCGTCCAGACCTTCCTGGAGGACCGCGAACTCGCCTACGAGACAGCGGCGTTGACCACCCGTGCCACGGCGGTGGAAGGCGGCTGCCGGGTGGATGTGCGCGCCGTTTCCTTCGTCCGGGACCTGGTCGTGCTCGCCGACCGGCTCGCCCCCGACGCCGAGGTGGACGACATGCTCGTCACCCTTCTCGCCGGCGAGACCCACTCCTTCCTGGTGCGCACCGCGGCACACCTGGACCCCGCGGAGCTGACCGCGCCGCCCGTGCTGCGGACGGCCAACGACCTGTGCCACCGCGCCTGACGCCGCGCCGGACGGCAGGCGGTCACACGATCGCCGGCCGCCCGCCTCGATGCGCGGCCCGGTACTCCGTCGGCCGCAGGCCCTTCAGCTCACGGAAGCGGCGGTTGAAGTTGGACAGGTTCCGGTAGCCGCTGCGGTCGGCAACCTCCGTGACCGGCAGGGAGGTCGAGGTCAGCAGCGAGCACGCCGTCTCCACCCGGAGCTGATTGACGTAGTCGGTGAGCGTACGTCCCATGACCCGGTGGAAGAAACGGCTGAAGGACGTCGGCGACATATGTGCCAGCGCCGCCACCTCCGCCAGCTCCACCGGCTCGGTGTGGGCCTGCTGGAGATGGCGGCACACGGCGTCGATGCGGTCGCGCACGGCGGTGCCCGGCGCGGCGGCGTATCCGGGCCCGGTCATCGGCGAGGCCGTGACGTCCTCGGCGAGCCGCCGCAGCACGTCGAGGAGCGCCACCGTGCGGGCCGCGGCCTCCAGCCGGGGCAGCCGGGCCACGAGCGCGCGCACCTCGCCGGCGACATGATCGAAGCGCAGCCCGTGGGCCGAGCGCGCCAGCAGGCCGTCCAGGACACGGAACGGGGGCAGGGCGAAGAAGTCCGGGCCGAGGAAGTCGTGCCGGAACTGCGTGACCACCGCTTCGGCAGGTGCCTCGGACGGCTCGGAGGCGAAGGTGTGCGGCAGGTCAGGGCCGAGCAGCACCAGGGCGCCGGGCCGGTAACGCTCCACGGTGGTACCCACATAACGGGTGCCGGTACCGGCGGTGATGAGCGTCAGCTCGTACTCCCGGTGATGGTGCCAGGCGAAGTCGAAGGACCTCTCGCTGCGCACGAAGCACGTGAACGTGGTCCCGTCGGAGATGCCAGGCTGCTCGTAGCGCGGTTTCACACGGGGCATGCTAGCCCTCGGCAGGCCCTCCGGGTGAGGGGCAACCAAGTACCAGAAGTGGGCAACAGCGGCGTGGCGTGGCCTCCGCCCGCCCTGCGACGGTTGAGTCCGGCAAACGGTACCTTCCCGCACCCTTGGACATGAGGAGCAAGGCGCCATGACCACGCCCGTGCACACACCCGCATCCGAACTGGACGTCCCGTACGAGGGCCTGGCCCCGTCCGCGACAGCCGACTTCAACCGCGACGGCTTCGTGCGCCTGACCGGCGTGCTGTCGCCGGAGACGATCGCACAGTACGAGCCGACGATCACCTCCGAGGTGATCCGGTTGAACACCCAGCGCCTGCCGCTCGCCGCGCGGGACACCTACGGCAAGGCGTTCTTGCAGGTGTCGAATCTGTGGCGAGAGAACGAGAAGGTCAGGCAGCTGGTGTTCGCGCGCCGGCTCGCCCAGGTCGCCGCCCGGCTCCTGGGCGTGCACGCGGTACGCCTCTATCACGACCAGGCGCTGTACAAGGAGCCGGGCGGCGGCATCACCCCCTGGCACGCCGACCAGTACTACTGGCCGCTGTCCTCCGACCGCTGCCTGACGCTCTGGTTGCCGCTGCAGGAGACCCCGCTGGACATGGGCCCCCTGACCTTCGCCCGGGGCAGCCACCACTTCTCCTGCGGCCGCGACCTGCCGATCTCCGACGAGTCCGAGACACGGCTCGAACACGCCCTGGCCGAGAAGGACTTCGAGGACGTCGTCGAACCCTTCGCCCTCGGTGACGCCAGCTTCCACCGCGGCTGGACCTTCCACCACGCGGGCCCGAACCGGGGCGCGGTGCCGCGCCGCGTGATGACCGTCATCTACATGGACGCCGACATCCGGGTCGCCGAGCCCACCAACGAGTATCAGAGGCGTGACCTCGGCTGGATGCCCGAGACCAAGCCGGGTGACGTCCCCGACACCCCGCTGAACCCCGTCCTGTACGACAGCCGGGCCGCCTGACGGCCGGCGGCCGTTCCGCCGCGGCGGGCAGGGACGGGAGCGTGCCTGTCGCGCTCCGTCAGGAGGCGGGAAGAGCGGCGCTTGTCGCGTGCACCGAGAGCGTGATGTCACCGCCCCGGCGCAGAGTGTTGTAGATGGGGCAGCTGCCGGCGAAGAGCCCGGCCAGTGTCTCGGCCTCCTGCTGGGTCACACCGGCCAGCCGGAGGTCGAGGCGGATGGCCGCGTAGCGGGTGGGGTCCTGCGGGTCTCGTTCGTAGCTGACGTGAGCCCGCCCGTCGGTCAGGCCGGACCCACGCTCCTGGGCGTGCAACTGGATGTTGCTCAGGGAACAGGAGGCCAGGGAGGACAGCAGCAGCTCTCCGGCCTGGACGGCCTCGGCCGGTCCGGTACGGGCGTCGGAGACGAAGTGGTTGCTTCTGGCGGTCACCAGGAAACGGCCCACGGTGTCCGTGGTCCGCCCGGTGATGCTCACGGTGTCGGCTGCGGTCGTCATCGCGGTGGTGTCCTCGTGGTCGTCGGTGGTGGTGGCGGTGGTGGTGGACGGGCGGGCGCGGCGGTGTGCCCACCCGGTCGGCGGGTGCTCAGGCACCGAAGCGGCGGCCCTGCCAGGCTCCGGCCCGAGGGCGTGCCAGGCCCAGGTTGTCGCGCAGGGTTGTGCCCTCGTACTCGGTGCGGAAGACACCGCGGCGCTGCAACTCGGGAACCACCTGACGCACAAAGTCCTCGAACGCTCCCGGAGTGTGCACGGCGCCGATGGTGAATCCGTCGCAGGCACCCTCCGAGTACCACCGCTGCATGCCGTCGGCCACTTCGGCGGCCGTGCCGACGAAGGCTCCCTCGGTGCGTCCGCCGTAGCGCTTCCCCAGCTCACGCAGGGTCAGTCCGTCGCGCCGCGTCATCTCCACGACCTCCTTGTAGTGGCCCTGTACGCCCGGTACGTCCACGTCGGGCAGCGGCTCGTCGAGGGGGAGGCCGGCGAGGTCGACGTCCAGGTGATAGGCGAGCGTCGACAGTCCGGCCAGCGGCGGCACCAGGTCCTCCAGCCGCCGCCGGGTCTCGCGCGCCGCCTCGGTGGTCGGGCCGATGACGGGAGTCGCCATGGGAAGGATCCTGATGTCCTCGGCGCGGCGGCCGTGGCGCACGGCGCGGGCCTTGACGTCCTGGTAGAAGTCCCGGGCCGAGTCCAGCGAGGCGTGGCTGCAGAAGATGACGTCCGACCAGCGAGCGGCGAAATCCCGTCCCTTGGGGGAGGCGCCGGCCTGGATGATCACCGGGTAGCCCTGGGGTGGACGGGAGACGTTGAGGGGGCCGCGGACACTGAACCACTCGCCCTCGTGGTCGATGCGGTGGACCCGTGCGGGGTCGGCGAAGAGCGGGGCGGCCGGGTCCATGACCAGGGCGTCGTCCTCCCAGCTGTCCCAGAGCTTGCAGGCCACTTCGAGGAATTCGTCGGCCCGGTCGTACCGCTTGTCGCGGTCGATGTGCCGGTCGTCGCCGAAGTTGCGGGCTTCGGAGTCCTGGAAGGAGGTGACCACGTTCCAGGCCGCGCGGCCGTTGCTGAGGTGGTCGGTCGTGGCGAACGACCGCGCCACCGGGAAGGGTTCCAGATAGCTGGTGGAGACCGTGGCGGCCACCCCGAGATGACGGGTGACGGCGGCGACCGAGGCGAGGATGGGCGTCGGGTCCAGACGCAGCGAGCCGAGCGCGCCGTACCGCAGTTGGCTGTCCATGCTGTTGTCGAACCGGTCGGGCACGGACAGGATGTCGGCGAAGAACATCAGGTCGAATCTGCCCTGTTCGAGGATCCGTCCGATGTGCTGGTAGTAGGAGGCGGACAGCCAGTTCGGCTCGGCGCCCGGGTAGCGCCAGCCTCCGGGCCGGCCGGGCCCCGCGGTGACGAAGGCGGCGAGGTGCATCTGGTTCTGGGACATGCTCATCAAGAGGCTTTCTGCCGTGGCGGGTTGCGGGCTTGGGAGGCTTCCAGGGGTGCTGTCACGGGCGGCCCGGCGGCCGGGATGCCGTGGCCTCGCGCCGTGCGGTGGGGTGTCCGGCGCCGGTTCACTTCGCGAGTTCGGCGGCGACCGTCTTCCTGATCGAGTCGAACCGGGAGTCCCGCAGGAACCCGGACACATCGATCTTCGACGGGTAGACGCCCAGGGCATGGAAGTTGTCGGCGAGGTCCTGGGTGCTGTCGATCGCCTTGGCGTCCACCGCCGCAAGCGCGTCGGCGTTGGAGTCGGACAGCAGCTTCTTCCGGGTCAGTTCGAGGTAGACCTCGCGCTCCGGTTTCGCTGAGCCGAATCCGCCGATGCGGTCGAAGAACTCGACACTCCGTTCCGGGGAGGCGTTGACGCGACGCTGGACGTCGCGGACGGCGCGCACGGCCTTGGCGACGGCCTCGGGGAACTCCTTCGCGAACGACTCGCTCGTCACGTAGAAGCTGTAGTCGTACGTCCTGACGTTCGGCAGGCTGCGGGCCCGATGCCGGGCCTTGGCCAGGCCGATGGCGGGCTGCCAGCTGATCCAGGCGTCCACCTTGCCGTTGGCGAAGGCCGACTCCGCGTCGGCGGCCGGCAGATCGACGTACTCGACGTCGTCCAGCCGCAGACCGGCGCTCTCCAGGTACTTGATGAGGCTGTAGGTGCCGGTCGTGCCCTTCTGGTCGGCGATCCGTCTGCCTTTGAGATCCGCCGCGCCGCGGATGGAGGAGCCCTGTGGCACAAGGATCTCGACCTCCGTGGCGGGGAGCGGGTAGGCGGCCAGCGGCACGAGGGGGACGCCGCCGCCGATCGCGTAGGCCACGGCGGTGGCGGTGGCGAACGAGAAGTCGACACTGCCGGCCTTGAACGCCTCCATGACGGGCAGGGAGGCGGTGAAACCCGAGGGCCAGGCGACCGCCGTTCCGCCGAGTTCCTTACCGATGTCCAGGCCGTCGAACTTGTAGCGCAGAGCCGCCGGTATGCCCGTCTTGCCGCTTCCGATGACGGCGAAGCGGAGCGCCGCTGGCACGCCCTCGGCGAGTTGCGCGGTCCTGGGCGCGGAGCCGCCCTGGCCGCAGGCGGCGAGGGCGGGAGCGAGCGCGGCGATGCCCCCGAGGGCCAGCAGCCGACGCCGCGAGGGCCCGGCCGACGGTGTGCCGGAGAAAGGGGACGTGGTGAAAGGGGAGGTGGTGAACCGGTGTCCGGGCATGGCGAGTTCCTTCGTTCCGCGGGGGCGATGGCAGGAGCGGTGGAGGGTGTCGAGGGGAGGTACGGCCGGGTCAGGCGATGCCCGGGGGGACGGCATCCGGTGCGAGCAGCCCCCGCAGGATCTCCTCCTTCCAGGCGACGAGGCGCGGGTGGCCGCGCCTGTCCCCGCGTGGCAGGTCGATGGGCAGGTCGCGTCCGATCGAGCCGCCGGTCAGTACCAGAACGCGGTCGGACAGCACCAGTGCCTCCTCCACGTCATGGGTGACCAGCAGCACGGTGCGGGGCTGTGCCAGCCAGAGGCGTTCGACGAGTTGCTGCATGGCGATCCGGGTCAGGGCGTCGAGAGCGCCGAACGGCTCGTCCAGCAGCAGCATTTCGGGACGGTGCAGGAGCGCGCGGGCCAGGGCGACACGCTGCCGCTGACCGCCGGACAGCTCGGCCGGCCAGGCACGCTCACGACCGGCCAGTCCCACGGCCTCCAGCAGGGCACGGGCCTCGTCCCCGCGGCCCTTGACACCCAGCAGCACGTTGTCCTCGACGCTGCGCCAGGGCAGCAGCCGGTCCTCCTGGAACATCATGCGCGCCGTGGCGGGCCCGTCTCCCGTCGTGTGGAACGCGACGCTTCCCGTGCTGGGTCGCTCCAGCCCCGCGACGATCTGCAGCAGGGTGCTCTTGCCCGCGCCGCTGGGGCCGAGGAAGGAGACGAACGAGCCGGGTTCGACCTCCAGGTCGAGGCCGTCGAGGACCCACCGGTCGCCGTACCGCTTGCCCACGCCGCTCAACCGGAGGCGGGCACCGGCCGCAGGGGACGTCACGGGGCTGACGGACGACGGTAGTTGGGGTGCCATCGCAGGACCCTCCTTTCGATGAGCCTGGTGAGGAAGTCGGCGAGCAGACCGGCCAGCGCGTACAGCACCACGGCGAGCACGATCTGGTCGGTGCGCAGCATCTGCCGGGCGTCCTGGGCGAGGTAGCCGATGCCGTCGCCGGCGGAGATGGTCTCGGCGACGACGAGCGTCATCCAGGCGACGCCGAGGGAGTAGCGGATGCCCGCCAGGATGGTCGGCAGCGCGCCGGGGACGGCGATGTCCCGTACGAGGGCCCAGCGCCCCAGACCGTAGGAGCGGCCGAGCTGGAGCAGTTTCGGGTCCACGCCGCGGATGCCGGTGACGGTGTTCAGATAGACGGGGAAGAAGGTGCCGAGCGCCACCAGCAGGATCTTGGGCTCCTCGCCGATGCCGAACCAGGCGATCATGAGGGGGACCAGCGCCAGGTGCGGGATGGTGCGGACCATCTGCAGCGAGCGGTCCAGCAGCACTTCGGCCGGTTTCGACATCCCCACGGTGAAACCGAGGACGAGGCCGGTGGCCGTGCCGAGGGCGAAGCCCTGCGCGATGCGGCGCAGGCTGGTGAGCAGATACCGCTGGAGATCACCGGTGGCGGCGAGGTCGGTGCCCGCCCGCAGGACCGCCTCCGGGGCGGGAAGGACCGACGGGGCGAGCACCCCGGTCCGTGCGGTCACCTGCCACACCACCAGGGCGAGCAGCGGCACGGCCCAGGGGCCGAGCGCCCGGCCGGTGCGCGGCAGCAGACGGGCGATGGCGCGGGGGGTGTGCGCTCCGGTCGGACGTGGCGGGGCGGCGCGACCCGGTGCGACGACGCGGGGGCCGGCCGGACCGGAGGGCGGCTCCCCGTCCTTGGTGAGCAGTGGCTGCTCGGGCATGGGTCTCCCTTTCAGGAGTGGTTGTTCGGGCCCCGGTCGCCCGCGCCCGCGGCCCGCGCACGGGCGTGACCGCCGTGGGGCGAAGGAGGACGCCGGCGTCGGTCCAGCGAGGGGCGCTCGCGGGCACGAGGGCGGGCCCGAGGGGCCGAAGTACAGGACAGGCGAAGCGGGAGAAGCGGGAGAAGCGGGAGAAGCGGGAGAAGCGGAAAGGAAGCCGCGTGCCGACCATGCGGTCGCGGCGTGCCGCTACGAAGTGATCAGCGACAGGTCGCGCTGGAGACCCGCATCAGGTCGATGTGCCGACGGCATGTCAGTTCGCCCGCTCGCAGGAGTGCGACCGCGACGTGCAGGGGGGTCAGACCCCACCGTGACTGCGCCTCGCGGAACATGCCGGAACTCCCGTGGATGTGGTCGCCGGCCGAACGGCCCGGCGTCCGGAGCTGCTTCGAACGTGGAGCAGACACTAGCGACACCTGCATTCAAGTGCAAGCTAGTGTATACAGATGTAGTCAGTCGGGGCCGCGAGGGCGAGCCGTCCCGCACGCACCTGGAGGGGCCGCACAACTACCGTGGTACGGGCGGCCCCGCCGCCGAGGACGACATGTCGCGACGCGAGAGGACAAGGGAAGAGGACGTGGCCCCTTCACAGGACGACGGGCGTATGGGCAGTCACTACACCCGCATCCGGCACAGCATCCTCAGCGGCGAGGCGGGACCCGGCACCGTCCTGATCCCCACGGCCCTCAGCGCGCGGTACAACGTCTCGCGCACCCCGGTGCGGGAGGCGCTGATCAGGCTCGAACAGGACGGCCTGGTGGAGCAGGCGACCCGCGGCTATGTGGTGCGCACCCGCACACCGGAGGAGATCCTGGAGATCTGCGAGGCCCGCATCGCCCTGGAGTCCTCGGCCGCGCAGGCCGCCGCTCTGCGCCGGACCGAGCTCGATCTCGCCCGGCTGGTCCATGTCCACGAGAGCACCGTGGTGGCCAAGGAGGACCCCGCAGAACTGCGGGAACTCAACAAGCTGTGGCATGTGGCCCTGCGGGATGCCGGGCACAACGCGACGATCGCCGCGCTGATGGACCGGCTGGACGCCCAGCTGACGGTGTACGACGCGCACACCGCCCCCGCCACGGACCTCCCCGGCAACCTCACCCTGATTCTCGAAGAGCACGCCGCGATCCTGGACGCGGTGCGCCGCCGCGATGCGGCCGCGGCCCGTGACCGCATGATCGCCCATCAGAGCCGCACCAGGGATCTGCGCATCAGCGCCCTGGCCCGGGCGCGAGGCGCCGGCTCCTGACGGGAGGATCCCGGGCCCCTGCCCGGCCGGCCCCGCCCGGCGCAGGAACGACGCACGTGTGACCGCCGCCTCGAACGAGGCGGCGGTCCTGTCGCACCCCGGCGCCCATGTCTCCCGCTGGGTCACCCTGCCGCGGCGGGCAGTACCGGGAGGTGCGCCTGGTGCTGCCGGGTGTACGATCAATTCCGCTTTCAGCAGCGGAACTTCACCGAATCGCAGGCCCGGGCGACGACGCCGGGGGCCTGCTCACCGAACCCCTCCCGCACCGGGTCCGGGTGCCCCGCGTCGGGACTGAGCACGTGTGCCCACACGACGTACGCCTGGCGCGACACCCCGGCCCACCCGCGTCGGCACAGGAGACACAGGAACCGCCGCACCGTCCCGGGCAGGGCCGATCGCGCCCGTAACCGAATGAAGATCGGCTAGAAAGACGGTAGGCCGCCGGAGTTCGATCGAGAAGACTACAAGGCTCATCGAGCGGTCGAGTGCCCCCTCACACGTCAAGGCACCGGCCGAAGCCACGGGTATGACAGGCGCTCGTGCCGCAGCGAGGGTGACCGTCCTCGCTTCGGCCCTGGACGAGCGGCTGTGACCAGCACATCCGAGACACGCCCTGGGGGAAGAAGATGACAGCCGGCAACGAACGCGTCCCGTCCGGGGCGCCACCACTGTTTCTGCCCGCCGGGATCTCCCCGCCCCATGACAGGGGACCGGAACCGACGGGGACACGCCGCTCGCCGCACGCCGAGGAGGACACCCCCCGTCAAACGGGCGGAAGGCGCGGCGACGCCGTGGCACTCCTGGAGGCACGGGTCGACGTGATGGCGACGGCCATGGTGCGCGCCTACCAGGCGGAGATCAGCACCTACGGGGAGATCACCGACGCATCGCTGCTCAGTGACATACGCGAGGTGTCCGCGGCCACGGTGCGCTGCTGCCTCGCGGCGATGAGGGCAGGGGAGATCCGGGACGAGGAGTTGATGCCCCTGACGGAGGGTGCCCGGCGTCGCGCCACCCAGGGCATAGACCGGGAGGCGGTGCTCCGTGCCTACCGGATCGGGGCACGGGTGCTCTGCGAGGAGATCGTGGGCACACTCGCCGTCGGCGGCACCGTCGTGGAACGCGACATCGGGGCGATGGCGGCCTGGGTGCTGGAGTTCGCCGACCGGATCAGCGCCGCGTCCGCCGCGGCCTACTCCGACGAGGTCGCACGCATGAACAGCGCCCCTGAACAGCAGCACCGCTCCCAGCTGTTCGACGCGGTGCTCGCCGGGACCTGCGCCGAACACCACCGGCGCACCGATGCCTTCGCCGTCCCGCACTGCGTGGCCGTCGCCCAGGTCCGGGCGACGGCGACGTTCGCCGACCTGGAGGACATCGGCAGGGCGATGGTCAGCCAGGCGGGCGCGTTGTTCTGGACCGTACGGCACAGGAGCGTGGTCGCGGCGCTCGAACTCCCCGACCACCTGGGCAGGAAACACCTCGTACGCCGGCTGCGGCACCTCGCCACGGGCCAGGTACTGGGCGTCGGCCTTGGACACACGGCACAGGGCTCGGCCCAGACACGGCAGAGCCATGCCGAAGCGGTCGACGCGCTGCGGACCGGTATGGACGCCGTACCGCACGGCGGTGACCGGCTCGTGTACGACTACCACGAACTCGCTCCGCTGATCGCGATGCTCGCCGAGCCCGACAGGGCCCAGCGGTTCGCCAGCGCCGTGCTGGAGCCGCTTTCGCCGATGCTCGACCGCGAGTGGGTACTGCCCACCATCCAGGCGTATCTCTCGCGCTGGGGCCGGCTGAAGGAGGTCGCGGCCGCGCTGGGGGTGCATCAGAACACGGTCAAGTACCGCGTCAGCGAACTGCGGCCGTTTCTCGATCTGACCGCCAGCGGCGGCGACCAGGCCGCCGTGCTGCTGCTGGCCGTGCGGGTGCGCGAACACCTGTCCGCGGCCGGCTGACGGCCGTACGCGATGCGGCGCCGCGGCCGGCTCGCTTTTCCATGATTGAGCAAAGAACGCGACAGGGCTACGCGCGTCGCAGCCCTGTCCGAATTCTGCTGTCGGCCGCTCTGACCAGCGATGGTACGGGCGGCCGCACCCGTCTGCGATTGGGGCGACCAAGGGATGGGGCGGCTTCTGGTCGAATCCGACAAGCGGGCCGTGCCGGTTTGGCTTTCTCGGACGAGGCGTGATCGGCTTCCCGGCCGATACTGTTGCGGCCGCAAGGTTCGAATTGATTCCCCCTCCTTTTCCAATGGCGCGCGACAGCGCGACCCAATTGCATGGAGAGAAATGGGTGACGCCCAGAAGTTCGCGGTTGTCGGACTCCATTGCCGACTGCCCGGCGCTCGCGACGCAGAGGAATACTGGTTCAACCTTAAAGCAGGCGTCGAGAGTATCACCACATGGTCGTTGGAGGAACTGCTCGACGCGGGCATAGACCCGGACAAGGCCAACGACCCACGCTATGTCAGGGCTCGCCCGGCATTCGCCGACGTGGAGAAGTTCGACGCGCGGTTCTTCCGTTTCACGCCCCGGGAAGCCGAAATCAGGGACCCCCAGCACCGGTTGTTCCTGGAGTCCTCCTACAGCGCCCTTGAGGACGCGGGATACGACCCGTTCTCCGTTCCCGGGCGGGTCGGGGTGTTCGCCGGCAGCGCCCCGAACGCCTATGAGGAACAGAACGTCATCCATTACCCCGACCGCATCGAGTCGGTGGGGCAGATGACGGTCGCCATCGGCAACGATGTCGACTACCTCGCCCCGACGGTCTCGTACAAGCTGGGCCTCGGCGGCCCGAGCGTCAACGTGGTGACCGCCTGCTCCTCCTCCCTCGTCGCGGTCCACCTGGCCTGCCGTTCCCTGCTGAACGGCGAGTGCGAGACCGCGGTGGCGGGCGGTGTCGAGGTGGAACTCCCGGTCGTGTCGGGCTACTGGTGGAGCGAGGGAGGCATCTACTCCAGGACGGGCCACTGCCGGCCCTTCGACCACCGGGCCGACGGCACCGTCTTCGGTACGGGCGTCGGCGCCGTGGTGCTGCGCCGCTACGAGGACGCCGTACGCGATCGCAACCACGTCTACGCGGTGATCGTGGGCTCGGCCCTCAACAACGACGGCGGCGACCGGTCGGGCTTCACGGCACCCAGCATCGGCGGCCAGCGCGCGCTGATGCGGGCGGCGTTCGACGAATCGGGTGTCGACCCGTCGACGATCGGCTACGTGGAGGCGCACGGCACCGGCACCCTCGTGGGCGACCCCATCGAGATCACCGCGCTCAGCGAGACGTTCTCCTCCGGAAAGACCCACGATCAGCGCTGCCTGATCGGTTCGGTGAAGGGCAACATCGGACACATGGGGCCGGCCGCGGGCGTCGCCGGTCTGATCAAGGCGGTGCTGGCGGTGCGCGAGGGCGTGGTGCCCCCGCTGGTCAATTTCACCAAGGCCAACCCGAAGATCGAGTTCGAGAGCACACCGTTCGAGGTCAACACCCGGCTGGCCGACTGGCCGGAGCGACCCGGCAAGCGCCGGGCGACGGTCAGTTCGTACGGCGTGGGCGGCACCAACGCCTTCGCCATCGTGGAGGAGGCGCCGAAGGCCCGTCCCGGTGGCCGCACCCGTCCGTGGCAGGTGCTGCCGCTGTCGGCGAGGACCGAGAGCGCTCTGGACGCCGCGGCGACCAACCTGGGTGCCGCCTGCACGCAGGCGGTGGGCGACTGGAACGGCCGTGACCTCGCCGACGCGGCCTTCACGCTGGCCACGGGCCGTCCGCAGCTGCGGCACCGCCGGGCGATCGTCGCCTCCGACGTGGGCGCCGCCGCCAGGGTGCTGACCGGACGTGACGCCAAGAAACTCGCCACGGTGTACACCGGCGAGGCCCCCAAGGGCGAGATCGCGCCCGTGTTCGTCTTCCCCGGCCAGGGTTCCCAGCATCGGGGCGCGGCCGCCGAGCTGTACGGCTCGGAGCCGGTCTTCGCCGCGGAACTCGACCGGGTGGCGGAACTCTTCGACGAACACATCGGCATCGACCTGCGGGACGCGGTGCGCGATGCGAAGTCGGCCATCGACGTCGACCAGACCCGGGTGGCGCAGCCGCTCCTGTTCGCCGTCGAGTACGCGCTCGCCCGGCTGTGGCTCTCCTGGGGTGTCCGGCCGGCCGCGATGATCGGCCACAGCGTCGGCGAGTTCGTGGCCGCCACCCTCGCCGGGGTGTTCTCGCTCAAGGACGCCGCCCGGCTGGTCGCCGAACGCGGGCGGCTCGTTCAGGACATGGAGCCCGGCGGGATGCTGGCTGTGCCGGCCCCCGAGGACGCACTGGGCTCGCTGCCCGAGGGTGTGTCGGTGGCGGCCACGAACGCGCCCGAGGTGACCGTCGTCTCCGGGCCGCAGGAGGCGATCGATCTCTTCGCCGCCCAGTTGGAGGAGCGCGGCACCAACCACCAGGCGCTGCACACCTCGCACGCCTTCCACTCCGCGATGATGGAGCCGGCCGTCGCGCCGCTCACCGAACTGGTGGCCGCCACGGCCCGCAACACTCCGTCGGTGCCCATCGTGTCCAATGTGACCGGGGACTACTTCACCGACGACCAGATCACCGACCCCGCCTACTGGGCCCAGCACCTGCGCAAGCCCGTCAGGTTCTCCGAGTCGGTCACCCGGCTGATCGAGGACGGACACACCGTGTTCCTGGAGGTGGGGCCCGGCCAGGCGCTCACGGGGCTCGTCCGGCCGCGGGCGGCGGCCGTCGGCGGCTGCGCGCTGCCGTCTTTGCACCACGAACGCCGCCCGGTGCCCGACGGCAGGGTGCTGGCCTCGGCGGTCGCGGAGCTGTGGTGCCGCGGCGTCGCACTGGACTGGGACGCCTACTACGGCCAGGAGATCCGCCGCAAGGTCGCCGTCCCGACGTACCCGTTCGAGCGCGAGACGCACTGGCTGCCGCGCCCGGCGGACGCCGAGTCCCGGGCGGTGCGGGGCGGCGGCACGAAGGCCGCCGACGACGGGGGGCCTCACGCCCACTCGACGGATCCGCTGCAACTGTTCCGGCCCCGCTGGGTCGAGAAGCGGCGTCCGGATGCCGTCGCGGGCGCCGGCACGGGCCGTCGCTGGCTGCTGTTCGTCACCGGTCAGCCGCTGGTCGACCGGCTGGTCAGCCGACTGCGACGGGCCGGCGAGACCGTGATGACCGTGGCCGCGGGACGTGAGTTCACCGAGGCCGGTGCTGGGCGGTTCCTGGTGGGTCCCGGTGTGAGCGACGACTACGACCGGCTGTTCAAGCAGCTGCGTGACGAGGGCCGGCTGCCGGACCGGGTACTGCACTGCTGGCTGCTGGACTCGCCCACCGGTCTCGACGACCAGGCCGTGCAAGCGACACAGGACCGCGGTTTCTACAGTCTCCTCGGACTGGCCCAGGCGCTCGCCAAGCACGCCGAGGGCCGAGCCGTCCACATCGACGTGGTCTCCAGCGGCGCGTTCGACGTCACGGGCGACGAGGAACTGGAGCCGCAGCGCTCCACCGTGCAGGGCCTCGGCAATCTGATCCCGCAGGAGATATCCGGGCTCTCCTACCGTCACATCGATCTGCGGGCGAGCGCCGGCAACCCGGTCCGGATCGGCGACGACACCCTGCTCGATGAGCTGATGGCCGAGCCGGCCGACGACAAGGTGGCGCTGCGCGGCCACAAGCGCTGGGTGTGGGACTACGAACGCATCGGTGTGCACGCGGTCGACGAGGTCCCGGCCCTGCTGCGCGAACGCGGCGTCTACCTGATCACCGGCGGTCTCGGCGGCATCGGCCTTGCCGTGGCCGAGGATTTGGCCCGTCTCGCGGCGGCCCGCGTCGTGCTCACCGGGCGCGGCGAATTCCCCGACCGCGCGCAGTGGGACACCATCACGGCGCAGGCACCGGCCGACGATCCGCGGGTGCGGCGGATCGCGGCTCTGCGCCGTATCGAGGCGCTGGGCGGCGAGGTGATGGTCCTTCAGGCCGATGTCGCCGACGAGGCCGCGATGCGCGCTGCCGTCGAGTCCGCCGAAAAGGTCTTCGGCCCGGTCAATGGAGTGCTGCACTCGGCGGGCGTGGCCGCCGGCGGCATGATGGCGGTCAAGTCGCGGGCCGAGGCGGAACGCGTCATGGCACCGAAGGTGAGCGGTGTCCTCACGCTCCACCGGATCTTCGGGGACCGCCTGGACTTCCTCGTGCTGTTCTCCTCGATCTCCTCCGTCGCGACCGACTTCGGTCTGTCGGACTACGGCTCCGCCAACGCCATGCTCGACACCTACGCCCACTCCCGGGCCGACGACGCCACCCATGTCGTCTCGGTCAACTGGGGTCCCTGGTCGGAGGTGGGCATGGCGGTCGACACCGCGGCGAGCGCGCCGCAGGCCTTCCGGATGCTTCAGGGCGACTCCGTGGCCTCCGCCGACAGGGCGGCCGCCGGTGTCGAGCGCACCGTCGACCACCCGCTGGTGTCCCGGCGGCTCCCCGCGGAGGACGGCCGGATCGTCTTCGTCACCGATGTCGCGCCCGGATCCCACTGGGTGCTCAGTGAGCACCTGCTCGGCGAGACCCAGGTGTGGCCCGGCGTGGCCTACCTGGAACTGGTGCGGGCCGCCTACCAGGAGGCGGTCGCGGTCCCCGACGACGCCGCGGTGGAGATCTGCGACGTGCTCTTCCAGGGGCTCCTTGAGATCACGGCCGCCAGGAAGCTACGGGTGACGTTCGAGCCGGCCGACCTGACGGCCCGGGAATACGAGTTCGTCGTGGCGGCGGGCGCCGCCCCGGGACAGCCCGAGAGCTGGACCGTGTACGTGAGCGGCCGGATCCGTCTCGGCAAGGCCGAGGCCCGCACCGTCGACATCGGCCGGCGCTGGGCCGAGGGCGCCCCGGCGGAGCGCCACCCGGTCGCGGTCACCATGAACTACGTGCCCGGGGCCGAGACCGGTCTGAACTGGTGGGTACGGTTCGGCGAGCACTGGGAGGGGGTCATCAAGGAACGGCGCACGGCCGAACGCACCACCCTGGCCGAACTGTCCCTCGCCGAGGAACACGCCGACGAGACCGGTACCTACGTGCTGCATCCGTCCCTGCTGGACTGCGCCACCGTGCTGGTGCTCGATCTGCGCGACTCGCTGGCCCCGGGCATGTCGTTCCTTCCCTTCACCTACGGAAAGCTCACCGTGCACGCGGCGCTGACGGACCGGATGTTCAGCGTGATCAGGCACAAGAGCGATGCGGGCAGCGCCATGCAGAGCTTCGACATCGACCTGGTCGACGAGGACGGCCGGGTGCTCGTGGAGATCGTCGGCTTCGCGGTCCGGTTGCTCTCCGCTGACCGGCCCTTCGCATCGGCCGGGCAGCCGAAGGCGGATCTCCAGGCCGCACCCGCGCCCGCCGCCATCGCTCCGCGTGCCGACACCGACGCCTACGTGGGACTGCGGACCGAAGCCGGCCTCCTGGCACTACGGCAGATCCTGGCCGAGCGCCTTGGGCCGCAGGTCGTCGTCCTGCACGAGGACCTGGGCGACAAGCTGGCCCGGACCAAGGCCCTGACCGGCGACATCCTGACGCACACGCAGACCTCGCTGGCCTCCGGGGCCGACGCGAACGGCACCGGCCGAGCCGCCGTATCCCCGAAGCCCGACGCCGAAGGACCCGAGGGCAAAGCCGTGGCCGACATCCTGCTCCACTTCTGGCGGGACACCCTGGGCGACTACGCCCTCGGTGTGGACGACGACTTCTTCGAGTCCGGCGGCAACTCGCTGGTAGCCGTACAGCTCGGGGCCCGGATCCGGGCACACTTCGAGATCAGCCTGCCCATCGTCGTCCTGTTCGACCACCCGACGGTGCAACTGCTGGCGGGGGCGGTCGAGAACGAACTCAAGAACAGAGAAGGCCGGGCCGACGCCACAGCGGGAGCCGCGGGCAACGGCACGGCATGAGCGGCGCGCACCGAGCATCCGCCATCGAGACACCTTCCCGCCGATCTTCAGGAAGCATGTAATGGACTGGACCGGAAAGCGAGGGACCGAGACCGGCGCGTCGGTGGCAGGGCGGCGGCCCGGAGCGCGCGACCAGGGCGAGGGGACATCCGGTGCGGCGAGCCCGGCCGCCGCACCGGGCCCTTCCCGGCAGCCGGTTGCCGACAGGGCCGTGACCCGGGTACGGGCCGGCATCGCGCAGGGCCGGTTCTGGACACTGGAGCACACCGACCCGGACGAGGCGTCCCTGCACCTGAGCGGGCTGCTCCGCTTCGTGGGGACGGGCTGGCAGCCGGACCGGATCGCGGCCAACATCGTCCGGCTGATCGAGGAGCAGCCGTCGCTCCGCACGGTCTTCGAGGAGACCGACGGGGAGTTGTGGCAGCTCGTGCTCCCCGCCATGACCCCGCCCTTCCAGGTCGTCCACCTGCGGGCGCCGTCCGACGCGAGCGAGGAACGGATGGCCGAGGCCGTCGAGACCGCACGGCGGCTGGCCGACGAACCCTTCGATCTGCGCCGCGGACCACTGTTCCGTGTCGCGATGCTCGTGGTCGACCCCGACGAGTTCTTCCTGCTGGTGACGCTGCATCACCTCATCAGTGACGGCTACTCGATTTCCCTGGTGGGCCACGCCGCCATGCTGGGCACCTCGGGGCCGTTGCAGTACACCTATCTCGACCACGCCGAACGGCAGCGGGCCACGCTCGCGGCCGGCGGCTACGCGAAGGAAGTGGAGCACTGGCGAGAGATACTTCGCGACGCCCCACCGGTCACGACCTTCCCGCTGGACCGGGCACGGCCCGCCACCTGGCGTCCGGAAGGTGCCGTCCTGACCGAGAGGGTCGATCCCGAGATCACCAGACGGGTCCACGCGCTCGCGGACCGATCCCACCGCTCTGCCGGCGCGATCATGGTCGCGTGCCATCTGATCGTGCTGGCCGGCTGGAGCGGCCAACGTGATGTGGTCACGGCCACCGTCACGTGGGGGCGTTCCACGCCAGGCAGCGACAAGGCCATCGGGGTGTTCCGCAATTTCGCCCCCCTCCGCTGGTCCGGCGCCGAGGAAGGCCGGTTCACGGACGTGCTGGAGCACGCCCAACGCGCGCTCTACGACGCGGCGGACAACTCCGAGATGCCGATAGCCGCCCTGAGCGCCGCGCTCGAACCCGCCCCCCCGACGGATCGCGCCCCTGTCTTCCAGACGCTCATCAACCTCCTGATGGTCGATGACGAGGACTACTGCCTGCCGCCTCCCAGGCGGTTGACCTCCTGCACACTCGACATGGTTCTGCACGTCGAGAAATGGTTCGGTACGTACTACCTCAACTGGATGTACCCCAGATCGCTTTTCGACGCCGACTCCGTCGCCCGATTCGACGCCACGTTCCAAAGGGTGCTCCGGCAGGCCGTGGCCACGCCGGACATCCCGACAAAGCGGCTGCTGACCCTGGTGCGTGAGGTGGCACACGACTCCCGTGCGAAGGCTCCCCGATCATGACCGAACTCAGCGAGGCCGGCGTCACGGCCGGCCGGCCCGACGATGTGGCGCACCGGCGTGAGCCGCTGCTCACGGTGGACAACGTGTCCAAGGACTACAGCGGAGGCCGTCGCACCCTCACTCAGCGCCTGCGCCGGGCACCGGACCAGCGCACGGTCGTGCACGCCGTGAACGGGGTCGGCCTGACGGTCGGCCGGGGCGAGGTGCTGGGGATTCTCGGCCCGAACGGAGCGGGCAAGTCGACGCTCGTGCGGATCGTCGCCACCCTGCTCACGCCGACCAGTGGCTCCGTCCGTCTGTGCGGGGTCGACGTCCTCGCACAGCCCCGAAAGGCCCGGCGCCACCTGGGGGTGATGCTGGCCGGCGACCGGGGCGTGTACTGGAAGCTGACGGGCCGGGAGAACCTGGAGTACTTCGCCGCGCTGCACTTCGTGCCCCGGGACCGGATACGGCGCCGGGTGGACGAGGCGCTGGCGGAGGTACGGCTCACCGACAGCGCGAACGACTACGTGGAGCGCTACTCGACCGGCATGCGACAGCGTCTGTGTCTCGCCAGGGCACTGATCCACCAGCCGGAGGTGCTGCTGCTCGACGAGCCCACCTCCGGGCTCGACCCGGTCTCCGCCGTCGAGTTCCGGCGGCTCGTGCGCGGCCTGCGCGGGCGCGGCGCTGCCGTCCTGATCACCACGCACGACCTGGCCGAGGCGGAGGACCTCTGCGACCGGATCGCCATCCTGGACCACGGCACCGTCGCGTTCCAGGGCGACGTCGCCGAGGCACTGACCCTGGTCCCCGGGACCGGCGTGCTGGCGCTGGAGGCCGAGTGCGGGACACGGGACCCGGCGCAGGTGGCCGACTGGCTCACGCGGCACTTCGACGCGGGCCTGGTGGAGCAGCACGAGCGGACCGTGCGCGCCCGGCTGTACTGCGAGTCCACGACCGACCTCATGGACGAGGTGTCCGCGGCACTGCGCGCCGAGGGACTGAAACCGGTGCGCACCGAGGCGACCCGTGTCAGTCTGACGGACGTCTTCTTCTCCATCACCGGCCACGGACGCACCGGGGGCGGCCAGTGAGACCCCGCAACGAACTGGCGCTGCACGCCTGGGCGCTGGTGGCCTCCGCCCGGCGCGAGTGGCGCGTCGCACGACGCTACCCGGACGTGCTGATCAGCGCCGTCGTCTGGCCTGCCGTCACCCCGATCGTCTTCGTCTACCAGGCCCATGCCTTCACCGGCGACGCGGCCGCGAGCGGGGCAGGGCGGCTGCTGCCCTCGACCACCGCTCAACTGGCCGTGTTCCTCTACCTCGGCTGGCTGGTCGCCGCCTGGTTCGGCCTGCTGCTCACCGAGTCCAGTGCCTCGTTGGCCGGACAGCGTGTCCAGGGCTCCCTGGAGACCACCCTGCTCGCCCCCGCCACCAGGCTGACCCTTCTGTTCGGGCCCGCACCGGTACTGATCGCCACCGGGGTCCTGTCGTATCTCGCGGTGATGCTCAGCCTGATCCTGGGGTTCGGCGCGCACGTCCCGCTGTCCTCCGTGCTCGCGGGCGGCGCGGTGCTGGTGCTGGCCGGACCCGCGCTCGCGGCGATCGCCGCCGTGACGGGCACCACCACGCTGTTCATGCGTCGTTCGGGCGGGCTGGTGGACATCGCCCGCGCGGTGTCGGTGGCCTTCTGCGGCTTCACCGCGCCCATGGCGATCCTGCCGGACTGGGCCGAACGGATCGGTCGCCTGCTGCCGCCGACGTGGACGGTCGACGCCCTGCGCAACGCCGTGTTCGGCACATCGTCACCACCCGACTGGCCACGGCTGGCGCTGCTGCTGTCCGGGACGTTCCTCGGCCTGACCCTGCTGGCCCGGGCGGCCTTCGCCGTCGGCGAGCACCGGGGCCGCAGGGCCGGGACACTCGGTGGGATGTGACCTGTGCTGATCCGTATCCTCGCCATCAATGTCCGCAAGGACTTCCGCATGGTCATGGGCAGCCCGCTGGCATTTCTGAACATGACCGCCCTCAACCCGCTCTACCGGCTCATTCTGCCCAGCTACCTGCTGGCCGGCGCCTTCCTCACCCACGGGCAGGCCCTGGGGCTTGAGCGCATCACCGGCTCGGAGAAGTATCAGGGGTTCCTGTTCATCGGCGCGTTCCTGAACATCCTCATGGTCGGAACGATCACGGGCACCTCGATCATGATGAGTGTCGAACGTGGTTCGGGCTCGCTCGAACAGGCGTGGACGACGCCGAGCAGCCGCGCCGCAGCCGCCGCTCCGGTCGCGGTCAGCGCGTTGGCCATCTCGTCGATCGGCGCGGTCTCCTGTCTGCTGCTCGGCGTGGTCGCGTTCGATGTACGCGTCGCCTGGACCACGGTGTACGCGCTGCCCGCCGTGCTCTTCGGGGTCGTCGGCATGGTCGGCGTCAGCTATCTCGTGATGGCCGTGCTGCTGCTCATGCGTCAGGCGCGGGCCCTCCTGGACGGAGCCGGCTTCTTCCTGGGACTGCTGTCCGGGAACCTCTTCCCGGTGACCGTGCTGCCCGCCCCGTTGCGTCTGGCCTCGGACGTCCTGCCCGGCACGTACGCGATCGACCTGCTGCGGCACTTCGCGCTCGGCAGCCGGCCGCTGCTGGACATCCGCTGGGAGTACCCCCTGCTGGTGCTGTGCTCGGCGGGGCTGCTCGTCCTCGGTGTGCTCGCGTTCACCCGCGCGGAGCGGCACATCGCCATGACCGGTGAACTGGGCCAGTTCTGACCCGCCCCTACCCGTTTGACCACGACCCGCTCGGCCGGCCGCACACAAGGAGGACCCCACAGTGGACACCACCGAACGGCAGCGGACCCCGGATTCCGCCGCGCACGAACGAAAGACAACGATCATGGTGAACCCAGGGCACATCGCCGTGGTCGAGTCGACCGACGAACTGCGTGACAGGCTCGCGCACAGCGCATACGTCCGGTACCAGGTGCCGCCCAACGTGCACGCCCCTCAGGGGGGACACATGTGGGCCACGGCGAACGCGGCGGCATCCACGCACACGGGAGAGCGCCTTTTGGTCCATGGAGACCCCCAGGGCGCCGTCGATCTGCTCCTCGGTCTTCTGGACACCTGGCCTGCGGCGCTCGGCGACGGTCCCGAAGAGGTGACCCTGCCACGCGACGCACACCTTCTGCTGCCGGCCCCGCTCATGCCCGACACGGTCCGGCAGTGGGCCTACCGCTGGCTCACCGTCGCACCCGCTCTCATGCCGGACGAGGACCAGGTGCTGGAACTGCGGTTCACCGACCCCCGGCTGACCGGATTCCTGACCGAACACCATCCCACGTACGCCGTCGCTCCCGGTACGCCGAGCATCGTGCGCTGGGCCGGCATCGAGGACGAAGACGGAAACCTGATCGCCTGCGGCAGCCATCAGCGCACCGAATTCACCGGGTTTCCGCAGCTCGGATCCATCGCCACCGCGACAGCACGGCGCGGGACCGGACTCGGAGCGGCGGTCACCGCCTGGCTCAGCCGTCGGGCCATCGACGACATGGGGGTGTGCACGCTCGTCCACCCCTCCGGCAACACCGCGGCCGCTCGCCTGTTCACACGGCTCGGTTACGAGACCGACGACAGTTACACCACGTTCCGTCTGCATCGGTGACACATCCGGCCCCATGCCGGCGGGCCGGAGCCTCACCCACAGGAGCCGTATTCGTGAAGGCGTTGGTCAAGGAGAAGGCGGAGCCCGGGTTGTGGCTCGCGGACGTTCCGGAGCCGGAGATCGGCCCTGGTGATGTGCTGATCGAGGTGCAGCGGACCGGGATCTGCGGTACCGATCTGCATATCAGGTCCTGGGACGGCTGGGCGCGGCAGGCGATCCGTACGCCGCTGGTGATCGGGCACGAGTTCGTGGGGCGGGTGGTGGAGACCGGCCGGGATGTCACCGATGTCCGGCGGGGGGACCGGGTGAGCGGTGAGGGGCACCTGGTGTGCGGGAGGTGCCGTAACTGCCTGGCGGGGCGGCGCCATCTGTGCCGGGCCACGGTGGGCCTGGGGGTGGGCCGTGACGGGGCGTTCGCCGAGTATGTGGCGCTGCCCGCGTCCAATGTGTGGGTGCACCGGGTGCCGGTCGACCTGGATGTGGCGGCGATCTTCGACCCGTTCGGCAACGCGGTGCACACGGCGTTGTCGTTTCCGCTGGTCGGTGAGGATGTGCTGATCACCGGTGCCGGGCCGATCGGTCTGATGGCCGCCGCGGTGGCCCGGCACGCGGGTGCGCGCCATGTGGTCGTCACCGATGTGAGCGAGGAGCGTCTGGAGCTGGCCCGTAAGATCGGGGTGAGTCTGGCGCTGAATGTCTTGGGTGCGTCGATCGCGGACGGGCAGCGGGAGCTGGGGCTGCGTGAGGGTTTCGACGTCGGTCTGGAGATGTCGGGGCGGCCGGAGGCCGTGCGGGACATGATCGCCAACATGACGCACGGCGGCCGGATCGCGATGCTCGGGCTGCCGTCCCAGGAGTTCCCGGTGGACTGGTCCCGGATCGTCACCTCGATGCTCACGATCAAGGGGATCTACGGCCGGGAGATGTTCGAGACCTGGTACGTGATGACGGTGCTGCTGGAGGGCGGCCTGGACCTCGCCCCGGTGATCACCGGCCGGTACGGCTACCGCGACTTCGAGGCGGCGTTCGCCGACGCGGCCGGCGGCAAGGGCGGCAAGGTCATCCTCGACTGGACCGGATAAGCCGCACACAGCGCGACTTCGGTGGCTGGTGCGGGCACGCCCCACCCAAGGGAGGCGGACGCGCGGAGCGTGACGTCGCTTGTGCAACCAAGTCGCGCATTGCCTCGGGGGCTGTTCAGCGGCCCGTAACCTCGTGGCGCGCGGCGACTCATCCGCGATCCAGAGGCTTACGGCACGACCGGCGGTGCCCCGCCGCCCAGCTCCTGTAAGGAACACCGCATGTCACGCCACCTCCGCCCCCATGCGCTCGCCGCCGCCGTCCTGTTGCCCATGGTGCTGACCGCCTGCGGCAGCAGCGCCGCGGGCGATGCCTCGTCCTCCGGCAAAGACAATCCGGGCACCCTGGCGCTCGCGGTGGTTCCCTCCGAGGACGCCACCGCGACGGCCCAGCACTACCAGCCGCTCATCAAGCTGCTCGAAGACGAGACCGGCAAAAAGGTCGTGCTGCAGAAGGCGACGAACTACGCCGCCGTGATCGAGGCCCAGCGCGCGCACAAGGCCCAGATCGCGCTCTACGGACCCCTGTCCTACCTCATCGCCAAGAACAGCGGTGTGGGAATCGAACCGGTCGCCGCCAACATCCTCACCAAGGGCGCCACCCCCGGCTACTGGTCGTACGGCTTCACGCGCAGCACGACCAAGGACGTCAACAGCCTGTCCGACTTCAAGGGCCGCAAGGTGTGCTTCGTCGACGAGAACTCCACGTCCGGCTATCTGTACCCGCACGCGGGGCTGCTGGGGGCCGGGGTGAAGGACGACTCGTACACCAAGGTGATGGCGGGCGGCCACGACGCGTCCGTGCTCTCGGTGGCCCGCGGGAACTGCGACGTCGGCTTCGCGGACAACACCATGGTCGACGACCTGCTGATCAAGCAGGGCAAGCTGAAGAAGGGGGAGCTGAAGAAGGTGTGGAAGTCGAAGGTCATCCCCAGCTCCCCGGTCGCGCTCTCCACCGACCTCAGCGCCTCGCTGCGCCGGCAGCTCGCCGACATCTTCACCAAGAAGGCGAACGCCGACTATCTGAAGTCCAAGGGGTACTGCAACGGCGACGACTGTTTCATCTACGGCTACTGGGGTTTCGTTCCGGTCAAGGACTCCGACTACAAGAGCGTGCGCGATGTGTGCGCCACGACCGGGGACGCCCAGTGCAAGGCGGGTTCGTGACGGCCCTCGGCACCGAGCCCGGTGCACGCGACGGTCATGCCCGGCCGGTGATCCGGCTCACCGGCCTCACCAAGCGGTTCGGCACCGGACCTGAGGCCCGGCTCGCCCTCGACCAGGTCTCCTTCGACGTCGCGGGCGGCGAGGTGGTCGCGCTCCTCGGCCTGTCCGGCTCCGGAAAGTCCACCCTCCTCGCCCAGCTCAACGGGCTGCAGCGGCCCACCTCCGGCACCGGCACCGTGCTCGGCACCGACCTGGCCGTGACCGGGGACGCAGGACTGCGGGAACTGCGCCGCCGTATCGGGTTCGTCTTCCAGCAGTTCCACCTGGTGGGTCGGCTCACGGTCCTGGAGAACGTCTGCACCGGGGCGCTCGGTTCGCTGCGCGGCCCCCGGCTCGGCCTGCTCAGCTACCCGCGCGCGATCCGCGAACGCGCCCTGGACGGTCTTGAGCGGGTCGGCCTCGCCGAGCACGCCTTCCAGCGGGCGGACACCCTCTCCGGCGGCCAGCAGCAGCGCGTCGCCGTGGCCAGATCCCTGATGCAGCATCCCGAACTGCTCCTCGCCGACGAGCCCGTGGCCTCCCTCGACCCCGAGTCGTCCGCCCAGATCATGCGGCTGCTCAGGGATGTCGCGGACCAGAGCCGGCTCACCGTTGTGTGCAGCCTGCACCAGGTGGACGTGGCCCTGTCCTGGGCCGACCGGATCATCGGCCTGCGCCGGGGCCGGGTGGTGATGGACGTCACCACCCGCGCCATCGACCGCGCGGCCGTGATGCGGCTGTACACCGAGGTCGGCGCGGACCCGGCACCCCTGTCCGGGGCGGCCGTGCCCGCCACGGGAGGGAGGTGAGGCATGTCAGCCGTCGATCAGCGCCCCCCGCTCGCCCCCGCGGCCGACTCGGGCGGCCCCGCCGCCCGGCGGACCCTGACCCGCCCGGGCGGCGCGGGACCGGCCGCCGCGATCGCCCTGCTGATCTGCCTGGGCGGCGGCGTCTGGGCCTTCATCAGCCTGCGTCTGAACA
Source organism: Streptomyces diversicolor (assembly GCF_057537855.1). Classification (NCBI taxonomy): domain Bacteria; kingdom Bacillati; phylum Actinomycetota; class Actinomycetes; order Kitasatosporales; family Streptomycetaceae; genus Streptomyces; species Streptomyces diversicolor. The sequence goes on along the minus strand of NZ_BAAJXA010000013.1, from coordinate 110,463 downwards.
TCGCCACTCTCGTCGACAGCGCCGGCAACGCCGCCGATTTCACCGGCCGGATGCTCCCGCTGGACTTCCCGTCCGTACCGGAGCTGTTCGGGCTGCTCTGGCAGACCCTCGCCGTCGTCATCACGGCCACGGTCCTCTCGGTCGCCCTGAGCGTGCCGGTGGCTCTGCTCGCCGCCCGCAACACCACCCTCAACACGCCCTGCCGTGCGGTGGCGCGTGCCGTCATCGTGCTGTGCCGCGCCGTGCCCGAGGTCGTCTTCGCCATCGCCGCCTTCCGGGTGTTCGGCCTGGGCGGCATGACCGGCGTGGTGGCCCTCGGCGTGCACTCCGTCGGCATGGTCGGAAAGCTCACCGCGGACGCCGTCGAGCAGATCGACGAGGGACCGCGCACCGCGCTCAAGGCGGTGGGCGCCGGCCGGCTCCAGCAGATCACCGGTGCCGTACTTCCCCAGGTGCTGCCCTCCCTGGTCGCCACCGCACTGCACCGCCTCGACATCAACCTGCGTGTCTCGGTGGTGCTCGGCTTCGTCGGCGTCGGCGGCATCGGCTACAGCCTCGCCAACGCCGTCGCACGGCTCGACTACCGGCGCGCCATGGCACTCGCCCTCGTGGTGCTGCTGGCCTGCCTCGCCTTCGAGGCCGTCTCCGGGGCCATCCGGCGCACCCTGCTGCCCGAGGTGACCGCCCGCTCCCGGCACCGGCGACGGCGCCGGCCCGCGGCGCCGAAGCCCACCGCGACGGCCTCGTCGACGGCTGGTGCGGCCCCGCCCCGGGGCGTTGCCGCGGAGAACACCGGCACGATCGCCGCCGGCCCGCGGACCAGCCCGCCGTGGAACGCGGCACGCGTGCGCCGCACGGTCTGGTGGGCCCTGACGGCGGCGCTCGTCGTCGCCTCCGCCGTGCGCTCCGGTGTCTCCTGGCAGTCCTTGACCAGCGCGGCCGGCTCCTTCCTGCCCACCGTCGGCGACTTCCTGCCGCCCAGCACGGGCGCGATGGGCGAAACACTGGCCGCAGACCTGTGGACGACGCTGCAGATCTCGCTCGCCGGCACGCTGATCGGCCTGGTGCCCGCCGTACTGCTGGGCGTGCTGGCCGCCGGAAACGTGGTCGGGTCGCCGCGCGCGGCACGGTTCTTCAGAACCGTGATCCTGTGTGTGCGGGGCGTTCCCGAACTCATCCTGGCCATCGTCTTCGTCGTGGTCACCGGCCTCGGCCCGGTGGCCGGAGCGCTGGCCCTGGGCATCGGCTCCATCGGGCTGCTCGGCAAGCTGGTGGCCGACTCCCTGGAGGAAGTGGAACCAGGACCCGTCCGGGCCCTGCTGGCCACCGGGGCCCGGCGGCACCAGGTCTTCTTCGGCGCGATCCTGCCGCGCGCCTGGCCCGCTCTGCTGGGACACCTGCTGTACCAGCTCGATGTCAACATCCGCTCGGCCACGCTGCTCGGCATCGTCGGCGCCGGCGGCATCGGCTACGACCTGCTCAACGCCGCCCGGGTGCTGGACTTCGGCGTGGTGACCACCGTGGTGCTGATGGTCCTCGCCGTCGTCCTCCTGGTGGAGGGCATCGCGGTCTGGGTGCGGAAGGTGTACGCCTGACGCCATGCCTGGAGGCGCCTGGAGGCGCCTTGACGTGCCGACGAACGGCCCGCTCTGTCTCGGACGGAGCGGGCCGTTCGACGTTCGTCCCGGACCCACCGCCCCTCTGCCGGGGCGCGGCCGGAAAGGCGCAACAAGTGTTCCTGTTGTTCACTTGCGCGCAGGCGACCGATGGTGTGGGGACACTTGTACGGACAGCGGCGGGGTCCAGAGTCGAAGGCGTGGCCAAGAAGAGCAGGTACGCAGAAATAGCCGCCGTACTCGCGGCCGAGATCGCCGACCAGCCCGCCGGCACACGTGTCTCCAGCGAACACGAGATCGCCGCGCGCTTCGCGGTCAGCCGTGCCGCGGCCCGCGCCGCCCTCCAGGAACTGGAGGGCCGCCTGCTGGTGCGGCGGGTCCGCGGTGCCGGCACCTTCGTCAACCGACCCATCGACTATCTGCTGTCGCGGCGCCAGCCCCCGTCGGGAAGCCGGACCGTGGAGGACGCGGGCGGTACGCATCGCCGCATCGTGCGGGACGTACGCCGCGTCGGCCTCGGCGCCGAGCACGCCGAGCGGCTGCAGCGCGGCGAGGGCAGCCCCGCCCATCTGCTCGTCTCGCAGACCTACCTCAACGGCCTGGTCAGCGGCTGGAACCAGGCGTGGGTTCCGGTGGACCTGCTGCCCGATCTCAGCTCGGCGGTGCGCGCCGTGGAATCCCTCGATGTGATTCTGCGGCAGATGTGCGGTGTGGTGCCGGTGCGCGCCTGGTGCCGGGTCAGCAGCGTGCCGGCCCCGCCCGCGGTGGCCGCGGAACTGGAGGCCGAGCACAGCCGGCCGGTGTGGCTGCTGGAGAGCATGAGCCGGGACTCCCGCACCGGAGCCCCCCTGATGTGCAGCGAGTCCTGGTCACGCCCCGACGGCCTGCGCATCGTCGTCGAACTCGACGACCGCGACTGACCGGCCGCCCCGGCCCCGGAACCCACACCCCGCGGGCCCGGCCGCAACCCGCAACGAACCCACGACCGCGACCGCGGGCGAAAGCCCGCACCCGCGGCCGATCCCGCAAGGAAATCAAGGAGCACACGTGTCTTCGACACAGACTCGTGAACGGCGCTGCGAACTGCTCGCGGCCGCCGCGCACGAGGAGATCGTCCCGCTCGCCGAACGGCTCCTGGCCGACGGCAGCATTCCCGAACCGACCGTCCTGAAGGGCCCGGAGACCGGCATGACGGTCCTCCAGGTACGCGAACCCGTCGAGGAGACCCGCTTCTACCTCGGTGAAGTCCTGGTCACCGAGTGCTCGGTCGATGTCGCCGGCGTGCCCGGCTGGTGCATGCGGCCCGGCGACGACCGGATCGCCGCCCTCGCCGGAGCGGTCCTCGACGCCCTCGCCGCGGCGGGCGACCCCGCCACCGCCGAGATCGACGCCCTGTGCGCCGCCGTGGCCGAGCGGCGGGCCGCACAGGACGCCGCCGAGTGGGCCGACGTCACCACCACCACCGTCGTCTTCGAGGAGCTGACGTGACCGACCGAGCGGCCGGCACCGCCCCGGCCCCCGCCCACCGCGCACCCCTCGCCGCCCCCGACGCGCGGCGCGTCCGCGCCCTGCGCCGCGCACCCCAGCAGTCCCAGCGCGACTTCACCGCGCTGCTCGACGTCCTCGCCCGGCCCGGCCGCATCCGCCGGCTCACCGTCCCGGACACGGCGCCGGCCGCCGCCGTCGCCGCCTGCGGACTGATCGACGTCGAGGTCCCGGTGCATGTGCTGACCGGTCCCGACCCGGACTCCGCCGCATGGGCCAAGGCGGTGTACGCCGCGACCGGCGCCCCGCGCGCGGACCTGCCCGACGCCCGATGCGTGATCGCGCTGCGCCCGCTCACCCCCGATGACATCGCCGCCCTGAACCCGGGCACCCCGCTCGACCCGGAGACCGGAGCCCGCGTCTTCGCCCAGGTGGACGCGCTCGGCGACACGAGCCCGCAGGACACGGAACTCCTGCTGACCGGCCCGGGTGTGCCGGACGGCACCGAGCGGCGCCTCGCCGTGCGCGGGCTCACCGCGGACACCGTCGCGGCGCTCGCCGCCGCCAACGCGGCCTTCCCCTGCGGCGTCGACCTCTTCCTCGCCGCCGCCGACGGCTCCGTGGCCGGACTGCCCCGTACCACCCGGATACGGCGCCCGGAGGAGGACTGAGATGGGCTACGCCGGAGTACGCGGCGGCCAGGAGGCCATCGCCGCCGCCGAACACCTCATCCGCCGGGACCGGTTCGGCGGATCAAGCCGATGGCTGGAACTGGACCAGATCACCGCACGGCTGGGACGGGCCGTGGACCGGGTGATGGGCGAGGCGGGACTGTGGGCCCCGGACCGCGCGGCACGCGCGATCCGGCAGTCACGCGGAGACCTGCTGGAAGCCGCGCAACTGCTGCGCGCCCACCGTTCGACCCTGCCCCGCCTCGCCTATGGGGCGCCCGTCCGCACGGACACGCTGCGTCCGGTGCGCCGGATCGCCCCCGCCCACCGCAATCCGCCGGGCGGCCAGGTCCTCGGCGCCACCGACGACTACACGCCCCGGATCCTCGACCTCACCGACGAGGACACGGCACGCGCCACCGCGCCGCCACCGCGCAGGCCCGCCACCGCCGGGTCGCCGGTCACCGCACCGGACCCGACGGTGCCGGCCGCCGCGATCCCGCCCGCCGGGCTGCTGGCGGACCGCCGTGACCCCACCGACCCCGACCCGTTCGACATCACCCGGGCGCCCGCACGCCCCGGCGCCCCGCGCTCGGCCCGGCTGACCTCCCTGGCCCGCGCCGAGACGGGCTCGCTGACCCACCTGTGGTACACGGTCACCCGCGCCCCGCACCACGACCAGCCGGAGATCCCCCTCGAACTGCGCCGCGGCCACCTGCCGTTGCGGGTCGAGCACCCCTTCACCGGCGCCCCGGTGACGGTCGCGGGCGTCCGGGTGACCGAGGCACGCACGGTCCGTTCCACCGACCGGCCCCGGCCGGACGGCAGCCGCTTCGACATCGGCTACGGACTGTGCCTCGGCGACAACGAGGCCAAGGCGCTCGCCATGGCGGGCCTGGACCTGCTGGTGCACCGCGACGGTGCCGCCGACCGACTGGAGCAGAAAGTGCTGATCGCCCTGGACGGCCCCGAGGCATCCGGCTTCCTCGAACACCTCAAACTCCCGCACTACGTGGACTTCCGCTCGACCCTCGACCGGGTCCGCGCGGTACGGGCGGCAGCAGCGGGGGAGCGATCGTGAACACGACTGCATCCGCCGCCACTTCGGTCCCCGAAGCCGAGGGCCCGGCGTGGCTGGAACTGGACCAGCTCACCGAGCGTCTCGACCTAGCCGTGGACCGGGCGATGGGCGAGGGCGGCCTGTGGGCTCCCGAGCTGGCGGCCCGTGCCCTGCGCCAGGCGGAGGGCGACCCGGTGGAGGCCGCGCATCTGCTGCGTGCCCACCGCGCCGCGCTGCCCCGCCTGGCGGTGACGGAACCGGTGCCCACCTCGGAACTGAGGGTGGTGCGCCGGATCAGCTCCGCCTTCCGCAACCCGCCCGGCGGCCAGGTCCTCGGCCGCACCCTGGACTACGCCGGCCGCCTGCTCGACCTGCTCCCCGAGGACGAGGGACGGGGCCGCGTCGCCGACGATTCCCTTGTCCCGGCCGGTGACGAGCATGACCACCACGAGCACGACCACCACGGCCACGGCCACGATCACCACGGCCACGCCCACCACCACGAGCACCCGCACACTGCACCCGACCCGGGGTGGGACCCCGGCGCGGACCAGTCCGACCCCGCGACCGTGGAGCGCGCCCCCGGCCATGTCCTCGGCGTCTTCCGCGAGATGGGCCTGGTCGCCCCGCTCCCCGAGAACCCCGACGACCCCGATCCGTACGACATCACCCGGCGTCCGGTCCGGCCCGGCGTCCCGCGGTCGGCGTGGCTGCAGACCATGGCACGCGCCGACACCGGATCGCTGCTGCACCTGTGGTACGGCTCCGACTGGCGCCCGGAGGATCACGAGACCCCCGGCGAACTGCGCCACGGTGCCCTGCCCGTCCGAGTGACACACCCGCACACCGGCCGCCCGGTCGCGGTCGCGGAGGTACGGGTCAGCGAGGTCCAGACCTTCCACAGCCTGCCCCGCGCCGGTGAACTGCCCGAGTTCCTCAATGTCGGCTACGGCATGTGCTTCGGCCACAACGAACGCAAGGCCATCGCCATGGCCGGGTTCGACCTGCTGCTGGCCCACCACGAGAGCGCCACCGACCTCCAGTACGACGTCCTGCTCACCCTCGACGGCCTGGACTCCACCGGCTATGTGCACCACCTCAAGCTGCCGCACCACGTGGAGTACCGCTCGGTGCTGGAACGCGCCGAGGCCGCCCGCAAGGACGCCAACTCATCCGGAGACACCGCATGACCACTCTGCCCCTGACCCCCACCGGCACCGGCGCCTCCCGCACCGGAGCCCTCGCCGGGCCTGACCCCCGCCCCGGCGTCTTCGACGAACTGTCCAAACGCGAACTCCGCCGCGCCATCCTCAGCGGCATCGCCATCCCCGGCTACCAAGTCCCCTACGGATCACGGGAGATGCCCGTCGCCCGTGGCTGGGGCTCCGGTGGTCTGCAGGCCACCCTCGCCCTGGTCGGCGAGGACTCCCGGCTGAAGGTCATCGACCAGGGCGAGGACGCCGGCGTCAACGCCTCCAACTTGCGCCGCCTGATCACCGAGCACACGGGCTGTGAGGAGGAGACCGACACCCGCGCCGCCGACATCATCCAGTCCCGGCACCGCATCCCCGAACAGCCCCTCACCGACGGACAGATACTGGTCCTGCAGGTGCCCGTCCCCGAGCCGCTGGCCGGCATCGTGCGCGAGATGGACGAGCAGCGCCGCATGCACGCCGAGGCGGACTACGCCAAGATGTGGGTCCGGCTCTACGAGGACATCGTCCACAACGGCCTGATCACCGCGGCGGCCGGCTACCCCGTGCTCGTCGGGGGCCGGTATGTGATGACGCCGAGCCCGATCCCGCGCTGGGACGTGCCCAAGATGAACCACTCCGAGGCGATCACCGTCCTCTCGGCGGGCCGTGAGAAGCGGCTGTTCGCCGTCCCGCCGCACACCCGGGTCGTACCCCTCACCTTCGACGACCGGTCCTTCGAGGTCGAGTACACCCCCGGCGCCGCCTGCAAGTTCTGCGGCTCCGACGACACCTACCTCGCCCCGGAGCCGGGCGAGGACGGCACATTCAGCACCTGGGTGTGCTCGGACACCGACTTCTGCCTCCGGCGCCGTAGCGGCGACGCCCCCGCCGACGTCGCCGGGCGGCCCGCCGATCTGGCCCGCGCGGTACTGCGGAGCACCACCCGAGAACAGGAAAAGACCGCATGAGCACGCACACCCCGCAGCCGCGTCCCTGGGCGCTGAAGGTGACCGGCCTCGGCCGCATCTACGGAGACCCGTCGCCCGCCTCCCTGCCCGGCACCGGACCGGAGCACGGCACCGCTGTCTCACCCGCGACCGGCGCGGTCGTGGCCGCCTGGGACGTCTCCTTCGACGTGGCACCCGGTGAAGCCCTCGGCATCATCGGCGAGTCCGGGTCCGGCAAGTCCACCGTGATGCGCTGCATCGCCGGCGACGAGGCCGCCACCGCCGGCGCCATCGCCCTGCGTTCCGTCGCCGACGGCACCGTCAACCTGTGCGACCTCCAGCCCCCGGCCCGGCGCCGGCTCCGGCTGAAGGACATCGCCGCCGTCTACCAGGACCCGGCCGCGGGCCTGAACCTGGATGTGTCAGCGGGCGGCAACATCGCCGATCCGCTGACCGCGGTCGGCTGGCGCTCCTACGGCGACATCCGTGGGCGTGCGGCCGAACTGCTGGACCGGGTGGAGGTCCCGCTCAGCCGCATGGACGACCTGGTCCGCACCTTCTCCGGCGGCATGCGCCAGCGCGTGCAGATCGCCAAGGCCCTCGCCAACGACCCGCCGGTGCTGCTCCTGGACGAGCCCACCACCGGGCTCGACGCGTCGGTCGCGGCGGGTGTGCTCGATCTGCTGCGCGGGCTGCTGGAGGAGACCGGGGTGGCCGCCGTCGTCGTCTCGCACGACTTCGGCGTCATCGACATGCTCACCCGCCGGGTCCTGGTCATGAAGCACGGCCGGGTGGTCGAGAACGGCCTCACCGACCAGCTTCTGGAAGACCCCCAGCACCCCTACAGCCAGCAACTCGTCGCGGCGGCCCGAGGATGACCACGATGACAACCCCCGTCATGACCCCGACCCGGCCCGCCGCCCCCGCGGACGTGCCCGGCGACACCGTCCTGTCCGTGCGCGCACTGCGCAAGGACTTCACCCTGCACACCATCGACGGCCGCACCGTCGACGCCCTGCACGGCGTCGACCTCGACGTCAGGCCCGGCGAGCACGTCGCCCTGGCCGGCACCTCGGGCGCCGGCAAGTCCACCCTGCTGCGCTGCGTCTACCGCACCTACCTGTCCGGCTCGGGCCGCATCTGGTTCCGGACGGCGGGCGGTGAACTCCTCGACGTGGCCGCGCTGCCCGACGCCGAAGCCGCCGATCTGCGCGGCCAGGAGATCGGGTACGTCTCCCAGTTCCTGCGGCCCCAGCCGCGCCGCTCCGTGATGTCCATCGTCGCCTCGGCCGGCGTCGCACGCGGCATGGACCGCACCGACGCCCGGGAGGCCGCCGCCGCGGCGCTGCGCCAGGTCGCCATCGCCGAGCACCTGTGGGACATGCACGCCACCGTCCTGTCCGGCGGGCAGAAGCAGCGCGTCAACATCGCCGCCGGCACCATCGCCCCGCCCCGGCTGCTGCTGCTGGACGAGCCGGTCTCCGCCCTCGACCCGGCCAACCGCGCCGCGGTCCTGGACCTGATCGCCCGCCTGGAGGAGACCGGCACCGCCGTGCTGTCCGTCTTCCACGACCTCGACGCCATCGAACGCCTCGCCACCCGCGTGGTGGTGCTCGGCGCCGGCCGGGTGCTGGCCACCGGCGCCCCCGCCGACATCCTGCACGACGCCGACCTGCCGCTGGAGGTGGCCCGATGAGCCGCTATGTGTTCGTCCACGCCCGGGCCGTCCTGCCCGACCGCACCCTTGACGACGCCCTCGTCGCCGTCGAGGACGGCAGGATCACCGAGGTCGCCCCCGTCACCCCGGGCGCGGTCCCGGCCGGCGCCCTCGACCTCGGTGGCGCCCTGCTGCTTCCGGGCATCGTCGACACCCACAGCGACGCCCTGGAGAAGGAACAACGCCCCCGTCCCACCGTGGAGTTCGAGGCGGGCTTCGCCGTACGGAGCTTCGAGGGACGGGTCCGCGCCGCCGGTGTCACCACGATGCACCACGCGGTCAGCTACCAGACCAGACTCGAAAAGGACCGCACCGTCGAGCGCTCGCTGGCGCTCACGGCCGCCGTACGGGAACGCGCCGCGGCCGGCACCGGCCTGGTCGACCACCGGGTGCTGCACCGCCTCGACGCCCGCGACGCCGACGCACTGGCCGCACTCAAGGGCGTCCTCGCGGCGCAGCCGCACACCGACGTGCCGCCGCTGGTCTCCTACGAGGACCACACACCCGGCCAGGGCCAGTACCGGAACCTGGAGGCGTACCGGGCGACCGTCCAGCAGCAGGAGCGCCTGTCGGCCGAGGACGCCGACCGGTTCATCCGCGACCGCATCGAGGAGCGTGTCGACGGCTTTCCGCAGCGCGCCCGCACCCTCGCCCACCTCGGCCAGGAAGCACGCGCGGGGCGGATCCGGCTGCTCGCCCACGATGTGGAGAGCACCGAAGAACTCGCCCAGGTACGGGCGGCGGGTGCCGCCGTCGCCGAGTTCCCCACCACCCGCGAGGCGGCCCGCGCCGCACAGGACGCCGGGATGCCGGTGGTCGCCGGCGCGCCCAACGTGCTGCGCGGCGGCTCGCACAGCGGCAACGTCGGCGCCGAGGCACTGATCACCGAAGGGCTGGTGGACAACCTGTCCAGCGACTACATGCCCACCACCCTGCTGGCCGCCGCCCTGAAACTGGCCGAACGCGGCGTGGTCCCGCTGCACACCGCCGTGGCGCTCATCACCTCGGGCGCCGCGCGGACCGCGGGACTCGCCGACCGCGGCGCCCTCGTCGCGGGGCTGCGCGCCGACCTGGTCGTCGTCACCGCCGACGGCGGCCGGCCCACCGTACGGATGTCCCTGCTCGCCGAGGAGTCCCGGGACGGCGACGACGCACCCCTGTCCGTGGCCCGGCTGCTCCAGCCCACGGGACGGTGACCATGACCACGACCGACCCCGGCACCCACCCGGCGCTGCTCGCCGCCGCACGGGCCGCACTCGACACCTACCACGACGCACGGGCCGCACACGACCGGACCACACTGGCCGAGCCCGTGGCCACCGGCGCCGACGGCACCCCCACCATGTACATCGACCGGCTCGTCGAGGACGCCGTGATCGACGCGCTGCGCCCGTACCGGGTCAACGTGCTGTCCGAGGAGAGCGGCTGGATCGACAACGGCAGCGCCGTCTCCCTGGTCATCGACCCGCTCGACGGCTCCGCCAACGGCGCCGCCGGTGTCCCGCTGACCGCGTTCGCCGCCGCCGTCGCCGTCGACGGGCAGTTCACCGAGGCATACACGGTCTGGCTCGACACCGGCCGGAGCTGGTGGGCGCACCGCGACCAGCCGGTGCCGTACCGCACATCGGGACGCACGGCACTGTCCGGCGCCGCGCTGTCAATGTTGCGCCCGCACACCGGCAAACCCGGCCCGGCCGCCGCCTGGTGGGCCGCCGCCTCCCGCGCCGCCCGGGTCCGCATCCTGTCCACCACCTGCCTGGAAGCGGCCCTGGTCGCCGAGGGCGCCATCGACGCCTTCGCCGACGCCTGCTCCGGCACCCACCGCCTGGTCGACCTCGCCGCGGCGGCCGTCATGGTGCCGCGCGCCGGGGGAGCGGTGCTCGACGTCCGCGGGCGCCCGCTCGTCTTCGACACCGATCTGACCCGCCGCTGGTCCGGTGTCGTCGCCGCCACCCCCGAACTGGCCGCCGAACTCGCCGGCGTACTGGCCCACGCGGCCGACGCGGCGACGTCCGCGCACTGAACAGCCGTCGCGCCCCGATCGCCGCAGTCCATGAGACCGGCACGGGGCGCGACGGCATCGCACCGGTCGTGACCTTCCCGAACCTTCCCGGTGACCATCCGCCGGCGGCCCGGGAGCGCGTCCCGCCCGGCGACGTGGCCGAGTCGCCGCTGGTGCGCCGGCCCACGGACAGCGGTCACCCGCACCCGTGCGGAGCTGTCGAACGCGCCGATAACGACCGCTTATCGGCAGCGTGAAAACCTCTATTGGACCCCTCGCTTCGGCCCGTGCTGAACTCTCCGCCACCGCAGACGATGCTCGATGGAGGGTGACGATGGGACATACGGTCGCCGAAGACCCGGCGGCGGCGTCGCGACGGCACAGAACGCCACGCCGCGACCCTGCCGACGCCGCCCCTGGCCGTTGTGGAGCCCGCGGCCGAGCCGGCCGGAACCCTCTGGTTCGGGAAGGACTCGGCGCATGAGAAAGACACAGCACCCTGCGACCGCGGCAGGTGTCCGCGACACACACGGGGCGACGGCGGGGGCGTCCGGGCGTCCCTTCGGGCGCGGACTGTGGAGCATGGCCCTCACCGAGATGTGGGAGCGCTACTCCTTCTACGGCCTTCAGGGCATCCTCTCGTTCTACCTGCTCTACGCACTGGCCGACGGCGGCCTGGCCATGGACCCGTCCGTCGCGGCGGGCATCGTCGGGGCCTACGGCGGCACCGTGTATCTGTGCCAGATCCTCGGTGCCTGGCTGGGCGACCGGCTCGTCAGCCCGCAACACATGGTGCTCTACGGTGCCGTCGTCATCACGGCCGGACACATCGTGCTCGCCTTCGCCCCCGGCCCCGCCGGCCTCGGCGCCGGACTGCTGTGCATCGTCGCCGGCACCGGTGCGCTGAAGACGAACATCACCTCGATCGTCGGGTTCGTGCTGGACCAGAACCCGGAGGGACGCCACCGGGACGCCGGCTTCTCCTACTTCTACATGGCCATCAACATCGGTGCGGTGGCCGGTCCGCTCACCACCGGTCTGGTCCAGAGCGAACTCGGCTTCCACTACGGGTTCGCACTGGCGGCGGTCGGCATGGGCGCCGCCCTCGTCCAGTACGTCGCCTCGATGAAGCATCTGCCCGAACGCGCCCGGACCGTCAACAACCCGCTGCCCGCGGGCCGCCGTCCGCTCGTCGCCATGGCGGGCGTCGCCTTCCTCGCCGCCGCGGGCGCGGCCGTCGCCACCGGAGTGCTGCGGGCGGAGAACCTGTCCACCGTGGTCACCGTCGCCGCGCTGGTGGCCGCGGCCGCCTACTTCCTCACCCTGACCACCTCGTCGGCCGTCAGCGGCGCCGAGCGCCGACGCGTCCTCGGCTACCTCCCCCTCTTCCTGGCCTCCGGGGTCTACTTCGGCTTCCTGTTCCAGAAGTTCACCGCGATATCCATCCTCATCACCGAACGCATCGACCTGCACATCGGCGGCTGGACGTTCCCGGCCGCCTGGATCACGACCGTCAGCCCGCTCGCGCTCGTCCTCGTCATCCCGCTCGTCGCCCGGATGTGGAACACCTTGGGGGAGCGCCAGCCCGGTCCGGTGACCAAGGTCGCCATCGGACTGGCCCAGATCGGCTGCGCCTATCTGTTCCTGCTCGTCATCTCCGAGGCCACCGGTCACGCCCAGATCCCGTTGGTCCTCATCCTGCTGTTCATGATGGCGGCCGGTTCCTCCGAGGTCTTCGTCGGGCCGATCGGACTGTCCCTGGCCACGCGGATCGGCCCCGCGAAGTTCACGTCCCAGATGGTGGGCCTGAACTTCCTCACGCTCGCCCTCGGTTCCTCCCTGTCGGGCCAGCTCGGCCAGCTGTTCACCGTGATCGACAACGCCTCCTACTTCGCTCTCACCGCGGTGTGCGGCATCGCGCTCGGCCTCGCACTCCTCGCCGCGCGAGGCCCGCTGGAACGCCTGCTGAGGACGGGGCTTGAGCACTGAGCACACCGGGCGGAACGGTCGGCTCGACGGCCTTGCGGAGCGTGGAGACCGCCCAGATCAGTTCTTGTGAGGCAGCGGCGGCGTCGGCGGCACGATGGGGATCTCGGCCCAGATGGTCTTGCCGGTGGGGGTCTGACGACTTCCCCAGCGCCGGGTGAGCTGCGCCACGATGAGCAGGCCGCGGCCGCCCTCGTCGAACGTGCGGGCGCGCCGCAGGTGCGGTGCGGTGCTGCTGGTGTCGCTCACCTCGCAGATGAGCACCGTGTCGCGGATCAAACGCAATTGCACGGGCGGTTTCCCGTAGCGGATGGCGTTGGTGACCAGCTCGCTGATGACCAGTTCGGTGACGAACTGCTGGTCCGGCAAGTCCCAGGCCGTGAGCACGTCCATCGCCGCTCGGCGGGCCTCGGCCACGCCGGAGGGGTCTTGCGGCAGCTGCCAGACGGCGACCTGGTCGTCGGCGAGGGCCTTGGTCCGTACGAGCAGGAGCGCCGCGTCATCGGAGCGGCGCACGGCCGGCACATGGCTCAGCAGTGCGTCGCACGCCGTCTCCAGTTCACGCCCGGGGACGGCGAGCGCCTCCCGGAACATGCGGAGTTCGGCCTCGGGCTCCCCCCGGGCATCCCCCACCAGACCATCGGTGTAGAAGGCGAGCACGCTGCCTTCCGGTGCCTCGAACTCCGCGACTTCGAACGGCAGCCCGCCCACACCCAGGGGCGGGCCGGCCGGCGGCTCCAAGAACCGCACCGAGCCGTCGGGCGTCACGAGCACCGGCAAGGGGTGACCCGCACGGGCCATCGCGCAGCGACCCGACACGGGGTCGTAGACCGCGTACAGGCAGGTCGCGCCCACCTCCGCCAGCTCTGTGCCCGGCACCGCGGTCTCTTTCGCGGCTGCCTGTTCGTCCAGGCGCAGCACGAGGTCGTCGAGCTGGGTCAGGAGTTCGTCGGGGGCCACATCGGCGTCGGCGAGTGTGCGCACCGCCGTGCACAGCCGTCCCATGGTCGCCGAGGCGTGGATGCCGTGGCCCACGACGTCGCCCACCACCAAGGCCACCCGCGCGCCCGACAGCGGAATCACATCGAACCAGTCGCCCCCGATGCCGATCGCTGTGGTGGCGGGCAGATAGCGGGAAGCGATGTCCACGGCCGCGGCCGACCGCAAGGGCACTCGCTCGGGCAGCAGAGTGCGTTGCAGGGCCAAGGACGTCAGGCGCTCGCGGGCATAGCGACGGGCATTGTCGATGTACACCGCGGCACGACTGCACAGTTCCCCCAAGAGCCGGACGTCCTCGGCGTCGAACGGATTCGAGGTGCTGTGCCGGAAGAAGGTGGCCAGGCCGAGCATGGCGCCGCGGGCGTGCAGCGGCACCGCCAGGGTTGAATGGATGCCGTGCTCTTCGGCCAGGCGCCGGCTGACGGTGACCGGCAACCGTCCGTCGGCGTCGAGGTCGTCCGGTCGGCCCAGCACGGGCCGGACAGCCTTCAGCGCACGGGCGATCGACTCGCTGACCTGGGGAGGGTGCAGCTGACCGGGCTTGACCCCGGATTCCGGGCAGCCGGGCAGGACCGAGCGTTGCGCGACTCTCCGGAACGCCTCCGTCTCGCCCGGATCGACGCCGCCGTCCTCCTCCCCGCGGAGCACACCGTCCAGGATGTCGACGGTGACGAAGTCGGCGAAGTGCTCGGTGGCGACCTGGGCCAGTTCATCGGCGGTGCGGACGAGGTCGAGCGTGGTGCCGATCCGTTCGCTCGCCTCGTTGAGGACATTCAGCCGCAGGCGCGCCTGGTACTGCTCCGTGCTGTCAGCGGCGGCCAGACCCACGGCCCGGACCTGCCCCTCGGGGTCCTTGATCGGATACACCCAGCTCAGCCAGGCGTGCGGAGCGGCGTCACGTGGCGTCTTGACGTGGGGCTCGAAGGCCAGCGGCTCTCCGGTGCGCAGGACCTGCTCGGCGGCTTCGGCGACCGCCCTCAGTGGCGGTGGCAGCGGACCGTGCGCGTCCTGTCCCAGACGGAATCCGACGAGCTCCGATTCGGCTCTGCCCAGTCCGGAGGCCACGGCCGGGTTGACGGCGATACGGACGAGCGAGCGGTCGCAGAGCGTCACGGGCAAGGGCATCTGGTCGATGGCCCACTGCTTGAGGAGCGCGAGTTCACCTTCCCTTTCGCCGCCCATGGCGGCCCCGGCGGCGTCGATGATCCAGATGGTGTCGCCCGCACCGTCCGACAACGGCCGCACGCGGATGCCCGCCCGCCGCACATGGCCCTTGCGATGCCGGAGAAGAACCACCCCGCTCCAGGTCTCGCGCCCCGCCCAGCACCGGCGGAGCGCCGACGGCGCGGGTTCGCAGAACAGCTCGAAGAAGGAGCGCCCCACCGTCTCCTCGGGGGCGAGGCCCAGCAACCGGCGTCCGCCAGGCCCCCAGGCAGTGAGTTCGCCTGACATCCTCGCCACGCCGACGCTGTCGCCCTGCCGGAAGGGTTCCGCAGATTCGTTGTGCATGGGGTCCACTGTCCGACCGATGCTCCCGATGGTCCCGGACCGACTGTTCGGGGAGGCCGGCGGCCCCCTTCCAGGGTGCTCCGCGGCCCCGGCCTGCGCAAAACAGTCCGCCGAGCGCTCGCGCGGCGGCCCGCGCACATCCCCGGCGAGGGACAGGAGCGCGGGCCGCTCGTGGCGGGCTACTCGGCCGCGAGGGCTTGGGCGTCCGGTGTCTGCCCGGCTCTCGACCCCAGGTGGTTGAAGAAGATGTTCAGCGTTATCGCGACGAGCGCGGTGACGACGATGCCGCTCTTGAGCACGACTTGGAGCTGTTGCGGAAAGGCGTGGAAGAACTGCGGCTGCGCGACGGGTACGGTTCCCGCTCCGAGGCTGACGGCGACGGTGATCAGATTGCGGTCACTGGTCAGGTCGGCATGGGACAGGGTCTGGATTCCGACGGTCGCGATGGTGCCGAACAGCACGAGCAGGGCGCCTCCCACGGCGGCCTTGGGCAGCGCTGCCGCGACCGCCGCCACCTTGGGCAGACAACTCAGAACGATCATGAACACCCCGGCGACCGCGCAGACGAACCGGCTGCGGACGTTGCTGGTCCGCACCAGCCCGACGTTCC
Organism: Streptomyces diversicolor; assembly: GCF_057537855.1. Taxonomy (NCBI): domain Bacteria; kingdom Bacillati; phylum Actinomycetota; class Actinomycetes; order Kitasatosporales; family Streptomycetaceae; genus Streptomyces; species Streptomyces diversicolor. The sequence goes on along the minus strand of NZ_BAAJXA010000013.1, from coordinate 94,665 downwards.
CGTTGAAGGTGGTGGGAGGCAGCGGGCTGAAGGCGCCGCCGAGCATGGTCGCCAGGCCCTCGCCGAGCACGCCTCGTGTCACGGCGCGCTGGTCAGGTGCCCGGCCGACGATCGCGCCGACGGCGAAGAAGCTCGCCGTGCTCTCGACCGCCACGATGATCATGGCGATGCTCATGGACACGACGGCGGACACGTCGAATCGGGGCCACCCGAAGTGGAACGGTCCGACGAAGGCGATCCAGCGGGCGTCGGCGACACCGCTGAAGTCGACGGCGCCGAGGACGACACCGACCACACCGCCGACGAGCAGGCCGATCAGGATGGCGATGCTCCTGAGCAACCCGGTGGTGACGCGGTAGGCGACGAGGACGGTGAGCACGGTCGCGCCCGCGATGGCCAGGTTGCGCGGGCTGCCGAACGTGGCTGCGGACGCGTCACCGCCGCCGGCCAGCGTCACACCGATGGGGAGGATCGCGAGCCCGACCATGGTGATGACGGTTCCCGTCACCAGCGGGGGAAAGAACCGCAGCAGCCGTCCATAGAGGGGAGCGGCCAGGAAGATGACGAGCCCGGCGGGTAGGGCAGCTCCGTAGATCGTCAGCAGACCGGTGACGCCGCCGCCGTGCGCGTTGCCGATCGCGATCGCCGGCCCGATCACGACAGAGGACCCCCCGAGCACGAGCGGTAGCCGGATCCCGGCCTTCCACAAGCCGATCGACTGGATGAGTGTGCCGATGCCGCCGGTGAACACCACGGCACTCAGCAGCACGGCCGTGTCGCGCGCCGACAACCCGATGCCCGCGGCGATGATCGCCGGCAGCACGACGATCGCCGCGTAGAAGGTCAGCAGGTGTTGCAGCCCGTAGAGAACCAGACGCCCCGCGGGGGGTCTTTCGTCCACGGGATGGGGCACGTGATCCGGGTGTTCGGATCCGCTCGGCTGGGTCATGGTCGGCTCTCTCTCACTAGTGTCCGCGGTGCCCCCGTCCCTCGGTGGTGGGCGTGCTTCCCCCGGGTCGGCTCAGTACGGGCAGCTGCCACCGTCGACGTTGATGCTCTGGCCGCGGATCGCCTGCACGTGGTCGCTCAGCAGGAAGGAGATGACCGACGCCACCTCGATCGGCGCGATGTGCCGGCCCAGTTGCTCGTTGGCCATGAACGCGAAGATGTCGTCGGCGTCGTCGGGCGTGTGCCGGGCGTGGGTGTCGGCGACCTGGTGGAGCATCCGTGTTTCGACACCACCGGGGCACACACAGTTGACGTTGATGGCGTACGGAGCCCACTCCTCGGCGGTGACCCGGGTTAGGTTGATGATCGCGGCCTTGCTGGCGTTGTAGGCCACCATGTCCGGGTGCCCCTTCTTGCCGGCTTCCGAGGCGACGTTGACGATGCTGCCTCCCGTGCCCTGGTCGATCATCCGAGCTGCCACCAGACGTGTGACCTCGAAGGGACCGAAGACGTTCACCGCGAACTGGTCGTCCCACAGGGACCGGACGTGCTCAAGCGCGGGAGCCATCCTCACCATGCCCGCGACGTTCGCCAGCCCGTCCACACCGCCGAGCAGACTCACGGACCGGTCGACCGCGGCACGCACCGATGCCTCGTCCCGCAGGTCGAGTCCGATCGCGTACACGCCCCGGTCGCTGCCGCCGAGTGTGTCGGCCAGCTTCGCCGCCGCGTCCTCGGACACGTCGGCGATGACCACGCCGGCACCTTGCTTGAGCAGCAGTTCGACGGTCGCGGAGCCGACGCCGCCGGTGCCGCCGGTCACGATGAACCGCTTGCCACGGTGGACGGGGAAGACGGCCGGCTCCACGACGGGAAGGGTGTGGCCGCCCTGGTGGCGCTTGAACTCACCCACGGGACGCCACCGCCCACGTCGGAGCCTGTCCCGGGGCCAGCTCGGCGAAGTCGGGCACGGACCTGAGTGCCTTCTCCGCGCCGCCGGGTGTGTAGGTCGCCACGAGGCGCAGCGGACGCCAGCCGGTGTTGTACGTCGAGTGCGGGGTGCCCTTGGGGATCCAGACGGCATCGCCCGCCCGCACCGGGAATTCCGGACCGTCGCCGACGGTCTGCCTGCCCTCGCCCTCGATCACATAGAGGACTTCGTCGGCATCGGGGTGTTCATGCCGGTCATGGCCCTTGTTCGGGTTGATGACCACCTCTCCCAGTGTCGAAGAGGCGCCCGGTACGGCGTCCGGTGTCACATGCCATTTGATCGACCCCCAGTCGAAGACCATGGTGGGGATCGAGTCCGGGTTTCGGTGCATCGGTTGTCTCCAGTTCGTATCGACGCAGGTCAGTCGGCCGCGGGAAGCTGCTTGAACGCGCGGAGCTGGCCGGCGATGGCCCGTTCGGTGGGCAGCCGTTCCATCGACGAGGCACCGAAGAACCCCGCGATGCCCTGGGTCCGCTCCAGGATGTAGCGCACGTCGTCGGGTTCGGCGAGCGGCCCGCCGTGGCACAGCACGTGGATGTCGGGGGCGACGGCGACGGCGGCGTCACGCATCTCCTGGATGCGGTCCACGGCCTCGTCGAGGCCGATCGTCGTCCGGGCGCCGATGCTGCCCTTCGCCGTCAGGCCCAGATGCGGGACGATGATGTCGGCGCCGGCCTCCGCCATGGCGGCGGCCTGCGCCGCGTCGAACACATACGGCGCGGTGAGCAGCTCGCGCTCCGCGGCGAGCCTGATCATCTCGATCTCAAGATCGAAGCCCATGCCGGTCTCTTCCAGGTTGGCACGGAAGACACCGTCGACGAGCCCCACGGTCGGGAAGTTCTGCACGCCGGTGAACCCGATGGCGCGCAGTTGGTCGAGGAACCACGGCATCCGGCGAAACGGGTCGGTGCCGCAGACGCCGGCGAGCACGGGTGTGCGTTCGACGACGGGCAGCACTTCGCCGGCCATCTCCAGCACGATCGCGTTGGCGTCGCCGTAGGGCAGCAGCCCGGCCAGCGAGCCACGCCCGGCCATCCGGAAGCGTCCCGAGTTGTAGATGATGAGCAGGTCCACACCGCCCGCCTCGGCTGCCTTGGCGGACAGGCCGGTGCCGGCGCCGGCACCGATGATGAGCCGTCCCGCCTCCAGTTGGCCGCGGAAGGCGGCGAGTGCCTGATTACGATCCATGACGCTTCCTCAGGATGAGTTGATGCAGGTGGTCGGCGGCCGCCGCGGCGAACACGGCGTCGTTGACGTGCCCGTCGGTGTCGACGACCTCGACGGCGCTGCCGGCCACCGCCTCAAGCGCGGCGCCGGCACACGCGGCGTCCGCCGTCGGGTCCCAGAACGCCCCGCCCGGGGCATCCACGGCGGAGAACCCGCCACGCGGCACGAACAACGCGGTGGGACCGGTCGACGCGGCGAGCTTGCCGCCCAGCACGCCACCGATCTCGGCGGCCTCGGCCGCGCTCGTCCGCATCAGCGTCACCGCGTCGTTGTGGACCAGCAGCGTGCGGTCCGCGAACCGCTGCGGCACCGTGCTCCGTGGACCGAAGTTCACCATGTCGAGCGCTCCGAGGCTGACCACCTGCGGCACACCGGCCACGGCCGCGGCGGTGAGCCGGTCCGGTCCGGCGGACAGCACACCGCCGACGACCTCGTCGGCGATCTCCGTCGTGGTGAGGTCGAGCACGCCGGCGATATGGCCCTCGGCGACCAGTGATTCCATCGTGCGTCCGCCCGAGCCGGTCGCGTGGAACACCAGCACCTCATAGCCCAGCTCTTCCAGCCGTCGCCGCGCCGTGTCCACGGCCGGGGTGGTGACACCGAACATGGTCGCCGCGACGAGCGGCCTGTCCTCCGGCACCGTGCCCGCGGCCCGCCGGGCGTCGTACGCGGTGGCCATCCCGGCGATCGCGGCCGCCGCGTTGGCGAGGACCTGCCGCGAGATGGAGTTGACACCGGCGACGTCCACAACGCTGTACATGAGGGTGACGTCACTCGTGCCGACGTAGGCGGAGACATCACCGGCGGCCATCGTGGAGACCAGCAGCTTCGGCAGGCCCACCGGCAGCGCCCGCATGACGGTGGCGGCGACCGAGGAGCCGCCGCTGCCACCGAGGGCGAGCACGCCGCTGAGCCTGCCACGTGTGTACAGGTCCTCGGCGACGGCCCTGGTCCCCGCGGCCATCGTCGCCAGCGCGTGTCCGCGGTCGCGCCGGGCCCTCAGCGCTTCCAGACTCGTGCCCGCGGCCTCGGCGACCTCGGCCGCCGACACATCGGCCGCGAGGGCCGGCGCCCCCAGCACGCCGGTGTCGACGAGCACGACATCCGGCCCGAGCCCGACGACGAGGTCGCGGACGAACGCATACTCCCGGTCCTTGGTGTCCAAGGTCCCGAACAACATGACGGCCACACTGACGCTCCTCGCACGGTTCCGCTTGTGGCGCGGAACGGTTGGCCCAATACTGTGGTCGGCCGATGGGCCCCTCAAGGGCCAATTCCGCGCGAATGGCCCAAGGACAGGAGGTGGCTGCCGCGTGTCCCCGCCCCGTACCGCGCGTGTCGCCCGGCTGCTCGACGGCTGGGAGAGCACTTCCGGACACCTTCCGGACCGGTTGTGCCACGCCCTCGCGGACCTCATCGACCAGGGCGACCTGGCCGACGGCGACCGGCTGCCCTCCGAACGCGACCTCGCCGCCGCGCTCTCGGTGAGCCGCGGCACGGTCACCGAGGCGTACACGAGGCTGCGCGACGACGGCCGGATCAGCAGCCGGGTCGGAAGCGGCTCCGTCGTGACGCTGAACCACTGGCGGGAGACGGCCGGTGACGCCAGGTTCAGCAGCTTCGGGTCCCGGTACGACGAGCCCATCGACCTGTCGAGTGGCGCCCCCGGCGGCCTGCGGGCCGTGGTCGAGCACGCCCGGTCGGCGCTCGACACATCGGCGTTCGCCGAGCTGGTGACCGAGGACGGATACGACCTGCATGGCCTCAGACGCCTGCGCGCGGCGCTCGGCACGTACTACGCGGACCTCGGCGTACCCACCGAGCCGGAGGAGGTACTGGTCACCAACGGCTCGCAGCAGGCCCTGAAGCTCCTCGCGGACACCCTGGTCAGCCGCGGGGACACCGTCATCGTCGAGGACCCGACGTACCGCGGCGCACTGGAGGTGTTCCGTGCCCGCAACGTCCGGCTGGTGCCGCTGCCCGTCGAGGCGGACGGCCCGGACGTGAACATGCTCGCCCGGTTGGTACGGCAGCTGCGGCCCCGGCTGGTGTATCTGCTCCCCGTCGCCCACAACCCGACCGGGTGTCTGGTCTCGCCGGAGAAGGCACGCCGGATCGCCGAGATCATGGACGACTCCGACGCGATCCTCGTCGAGGACGGCTCACCGGCGGATCTGACCCTCAGCACCCCGGCGCCGCCCACTCCGATCGGTGCGGCACTGACATCGGCGCGGTGGATCGCCGTCGGCTCCGCGTCGAAGGTGTTCTGGGGCGGTCTGCGCATCGGCTGGATCCGCGCCGGGCAGTCCACCGTGCGCACCCTGGCCCGGGCGAAGGCCGCCGAGGACCTCGGCAGCTCCGTGCTGAGCCAGCTGGTCACCGTGGCCTGTCTGGACGATCTCGCGAACGCACGCTCGCTGCGTCGCCGTCATCTGCTCCGCGGCCTGCGCGCGGCCGTCGACACCCTCAACCGGCACGCGCCGGAATGGTCGTGGACCGAACCGCGGGGCGGCAGCGGCCTCTGGGTGCGCCTGCCGGGCACCGACACGACGGCGTTCGCCCAGACGGCCCGGCGCAACGGCATCGTCATCGTGCCGGGCCCGGTGTTCTCGTCGGTCGAGGGCTTCCAGGACCACCTGCGCATCCCCTTCTGGAAGGAGCCGGACGAACTGACCGCCGGCCTGACCCGCCTCGCCGACCTCTGGCGGATCACCCGGACACACGCCACGCGCACCAGTCGCTGAATGTGCGGGAGCGCCGTCGCTCTCACTGGCTCGGCTGCCTAGGCACCAGAAGGTGCGTGACCGAGCGGGAAGCGGATACGCCGGGCCTGAGGCGGGAGCGCTCCGAGGCGGTTGGTCACGGTCCGGTGACGGCGGTGACGGGGTCTTGTGCGGCGGATCACGCGAGCGTACGGTCCGTATCACCGCAGCGAACAAAGTGTTCGCTGAAGTTGCGTCAGGTGTTCGCCCATGACTGAACGTTCACTGCAGGAACGCTCCGGCGATCTCTCCGCCGACGCCGCTGACCTGGCTCTGGGAGCCCGGATCCGGGAGTACCGGAAGATGCGGCGGATGTCATTGCGTGCCCTGGGAGAGGCCGCCCAGGCCAGCCCCGGTTTCCTCAGCCAGTTGGAACGCGGGCAGGTGAACTCCTCCATCGGCATGCTGCGGCGGATCGCCGTGGCACTCGGCGTCACCGTGGCCGATCTGTTCGACCAGGACAGTGCGCCCGGTCCGAAGGTGGTGCGACGGGCCGACCGGCCGACGCTGCACACCGCCCCGGGAAGCCGCAAATCCCTCATTTCCCAGCGTCCGCTCGGTCATCTGGAGGTGTACTCGGGCGAGTTCGACCCGGGCGCCTCCACCGGTGACGACGCCTACACCCATGGAGACTCCCAGGAGATCCTTCTGGTGATCACTGGCGCCGTGCGGGTCGAACTCGACGGCCGCGCCCATGAACTGGACGCCGGCGACAGCATCGAATACCGCTCATCGGTGCCGCACCGCGTGGTCAACAGCCACGAAACACCCGCCGAAGTCCTCTGGATCATCAGCCCGCCGACGCCGGACTGAGCACACCCACACTCCTTTCCTTCTCCCGTCCGGCCCTCCCGTCCGGCGCACTGTCACATCCCGTAGTGCGTCCCGTTTCCCTCCCGGTGGCGCACACCCTTTCCCGTCGCCCCCTCGTAGGCGCTCCGCGCACCCTGCGCCCACATCGTGCGCTCCGTGTCTTCGCCGTCTCTGTGCGCCTTCACCGCTCATCCCTGGAGTCAGCAATGCCCGGAACATCACACAAAATCATGGGGTGTGCCGCTGTCGCCGGCGCCCTGCTCCTGACCCTCACCGGCTGCGTCGGCACCAGCCCCGCCGGGGCCGATGTCGACCTCGGCCCCGGCCCGGCACAGGCGGGCCAGGTGAAGAAGGGCGCGCTCGACGGTGTCACCCTCACCTTCGCCTCCTACGGCGGCATCTTCCAGGACGGTCAGGAGACCGCCGCGGTGAAACCGTTCGCCGCCGCGTCGGGGGCCAAGCTGCTCTCCGACGGTCCCACCGACTACACCAAGATCAAGGCCCAGGTCGACGCCAAGAACGTCACCTGGGACGTGGTGGACACCGACACCCTCTGGGCCGAGCACCAGTGCGGCAAGCTGCTGATGCCGCTCGACACCACCGTCGTCGACACCTCCAAGCTGCCCAAGGGCATGCGGGGCAAGTGCTCCGTGCCGGCCATGAGCTACGGCGTGGTCCTGATGTACGACAAGAAGAAGTTCGGCAGCAACCCGCCGAAGGGATGGGCGGACTTCTTCAACACCGCGAAATACCCCGGCAAGCGCGCGATACCCGGCATCGCGTCGGACCTGTCCCCGGGCGCGCTGGAGGCGGCCCTGCTCGCCGACGGGGTCGCCCCCGACCGGCTGTTCCCGCTGAACGTCGACCGGGCGCTGAAGAAGCTGACGAGCGTCCGTTCCTCCCTGGTCTTCTGGGACACCGGTGCCCGCTCCCAGCAGTTGCTGGAGTCCGGCGAGGTCTCCATGGCCATGGTGTGGTCCGGCCGCGCCTACGCGGCGGTCAAGAACGGGGCTCACTTCGCACCGCAATGGAACCAGTTCCTGCCGGTCTCCGACTCGCTCGCCGTCCCCGTCGGCGCCAAGAACCCCAAGGCGTCCATGGCACTGATCAACTACTACCTCGGCGCCGCCCAGCAGACCAAGCTCACCGAGCTGACCTCGTACTCGCCGATCAACACCGACGCACACCCCAAGCTCGACAAGCTCGCCTCGCAGTATGTGACCACCACACCCGAGAGGCAGGCCCAGGCGCTCACGATCGACAACGCATGGTGGGCGAAGAACCAGGCGCAGATCATCCAGAAGTGGTCCGACTGGCTGGCTCGGTGAGCGATGACAGCCCTGATCGACCTCGCCTCCCCGGCCACCGGCAGCCGGCCCCGCAAGGGCGCCGACGGCCGCTGGGGATGGCTGCTGCTGCCCGCGGTGGTCCTGCTGGCCGTGCTCTTCCTGGTGCCGCTCGGCATGATGGCCTGGCGCAGCGTCACCGAGCCGACGCCCGGCGCGGGCAACTACTCCTGGTTCTTCACCAGTGACGTCGCCCTCGCCACACTGGTCCGCACGCTGACCATCGGTGGCGTCGTCACCCTGGTGACGCTGCTGCTCTCCTACCCGTACGCCTACCTGATGACCGTGGTCGGCGCCCGCGCCCGGATCTGGCTCACCCTGCTGGTGCTGCTGCCGTTCTGGACCAGCCTGATGGTGCGCACCTTCGCCTGGGTGGTGCTGCTCCAGGACAACGGCGTGGTCAACCAGCTCCTCGGCACCGTCGGCCTGGGACCACTGCAACTGATCCGCACCCCCGCCGGAGTGGTGATCGGCATGTCCCAGGTGCTGATGCCCTTCATGGTGCTGCCGCTGTTCGCGGTGATGAGCGGCATCGACCGCCGGCTGCTCGACGCCGCGCAGGGCATGGGCGCCCGCCCGGCCACCGCGTTCTGGCGGGTCTTCGTGCCCCTTTCGCTGCCCGGCGTGGGCGCCGGCTCCCTGACCGTGTTCATCACCTCGCTCGGCTTCTACATCACCCCGGCGCTCCTGGGCTCGCCCGACCAGGCGCTGATCTCGCAACAGATCTTCACCCAGGTCAACGGGCTGCTCGCCTGGGGCCGCGGCGGAGCGATGGGCGTGGTGCTGCTGGCGGTGACGCTGGTCCTGCTCGCACTGGTCGGCGTCGTCCTGCGACTGACCCGTGCCCGGGGAGGAGCCCGATGAGAACCGGAATCGCGCGGATCGCGCTGTGGGCGTTCAGCGCCCTGGTGGGCTGCTGGCTCATCGCGCCGACCCTGGTGGTGATCCCGCTCAGCTTCACCGACAAGGCGTCCCTGGTGTTCCCGCCGAGCGGCTGGTCCACCCGCTGGTACACCAACTTCTTCACCAACCGCCAGTGGACCGACGCCATGCTCGCCTCCCTCCAGATCGGCGCCCTCGTCGCCCTGGTGTCCACCGTCCTGGGCACCGCCGCCGCGATCGCGCTCACCCGGTCCGCATCACGCTGGGTGAAGGCGTCGTACGGCCTGCTGCTGGCACCCATGATCGTGCCGACCGTGGTGGTCGGCATCGGCGTGTACGCGCTCTTCCTCCAGTACAACCTGCTGGGCACCCTGCTCGGCTTTGTCACCGCGCACACCGTGCTGGCCCTGCCGTTCGTCATCATCCCGGTGACGGCGAGCCTGCGCGGCTTCGACCGGCGCCTTGAGGACGCCGCGCTGATCTGCGGCGCCGGCCGCTGGGCCGCCATCCGGCAGGTGACCCTCCCGCTGATCGCCCCCGGCGTCGTCTCCGGTGCGCTGTTCGCGTTCGTCACCAGCTTCGACGAGGTCGTGGTCTCGCTGTTCATCCAGAGCCCCTACCTGCAGACCCTGCCGGTCAGGATGTTCGCCAGCGTCACCCGGGACACCGACCCCACCATCGCCGCGGCCGCCACCCTGATCATCGTCTTCACCACGGTGCTCGTACTGGCCGCCACCTTCGCCACCGCCAGGAGGAACCGTGTCCGCTGACACCCGCCTCATCACGGCGCGCGGAGCCCGCATCGAACTGACGCAGGTGCGCAAGGAGTACGCGGACTCCGTCGCCGTCGACGACGTCTCCCTGGTCATCGAACCAGGCGAGTTCATGACCCTGCTGGGCCCCAGCGGCTCCGGCAAGACCACCACCCTCAACATCATCGCCGGGTTCACCACCGCCACATCGGGCACGCTGACCATCGGCGGCCGGCAGATGCAGGACCTGCCACCGCACCGGCGTGACATCGGCATGGTCTTCCAGCACTACGCGCTCTTCCCGCACATGACCGTCGCCGAGAACGTCGCCTTCCCGCTCAAGCAGCGCAAGGTGCCCAAGGCCCGCCGCGCCGAGATGGTCGAAGCGGCCCTGGAGACGGTACGGCTCGGCGGCTACGGCCGCCGCAGGCCGCGTGAACTCTCCGGCGGCCAGCAGCAGCGGGTCGCCCTGGCCCGGGCCGTGGTGTACGAGCCGAGCGTGCTGCTCATGGACGAACCGCTCGGCGCACTCGACAAGAAACTGCGTGAATCCCTCCAGATGGAGATCAAACGGGTGCATCAGGAGGTCGGCTCCACCTTCGTCTTCGTCACCCACGACCAGGACGAGGCACTGGTCCTCTCGGATCGCATCGCCGTCTTCGACGACGGCGGCATCCAGCAGATCGGCACCGCGAGCGAACTCTACGAAAGGCCCCGCAGCCTCTTCGTGGCCGAATTCCTCGGCGAGTCCTGCACCGTCCGCGGACACGTCGAGCCGGACGGTGACGACTCCTGTCTGCGCGTCGGCGACCGCACGGTACGCGTCGCGGGCCGTGCGGTCCGGGGCGGCGCGGCGGCCGTCGTGGTACGCCCCGAACACATGCGGGTGCAGCAGGCCGCGGCGCCGGTCGCCGCCGGTGTCAACGCGCTGCCCGCCCGGGTCACCCAGGAGATATACCTGGGCTCCGGCCGCAAGCTCGAACTCACCCTGCCCGACGGCACGGTGCTGCTCTCCCGCGAGCAGGCCGACCGGCTGTCCGGCGTCCGCCGCGGCGACGAGGTCACCGTGGTCTGGGACGTCGAACGGGGCGTCCTGCTGGACGATCCCACCGGCACCACCCGCCCACCCACTTCCGGTGACCGCGTCCCGGTCACCACCGTGAAAGAGAGCGGACGATGAGCGTCAGCCTCACCACCAGCCCCCGTTTCGTCAACGGCGAGGTCTCCTTCTGGTTCCGGGACGGCGGCGTCCCCGCCCGCCGCCCCGCGCTGCCCGGCGACCTTGACGTCGACGTCGCCCTCGTCGGCGGCGGCTTCACCTCCCTGTGGACCGCCTACTACCTCAAGCAGGCCCAGCCCGACCTGCGGATCGCCGTCCTGGAGAAGGAGTTCGCCGGCTTCGGCGCCTCCGGCCGCAACGGCGGCTGGCTCAGCGCCGAGCCGCCCGGCCAGATGCGCCGCTACGCCGCGTCGCACGGCCGGGAGCAGGCCGTCGCCCTGCAACGCGAGATGTTCTCCTCCGTCGACGAGGTCATCCGGGTCGCCGCCGAGGAAGGCATCGAGGCCGACATACAGAAGGACGGTCTGCTGCACGTCGCCACCAACGCCGCGCAACAGCGCCGGCTGCGCGAGCGCCTGCCGTCGCTGCGCGCCGAAGGCTGGAGCGAGGCCGACCTGGTCGAACTCGACCGTGACGAACTCGCCGAAAGGGTCCGCGTCGCCGGCGCCCGCGGCGCCCACTGGAGCCCGCACTGCGCCCGCATCCAGCCCGCCAAACTGGTGCGGGGCCTGGCCGACGTGGTCGAGCGGATGGGCGTGGCCCTCTACGAGGGCACCGAGGTCACCGAGATCCGCCCCCACGCGGCGGTCACCGCGCACGGCACCGTCCGGGCGACCCATGTCATCCGGGCGCTTGAGGGGTTCACCGCCGGGCTGCGCGGCCACCGCCGGGTCTGGCTGCCCATGAACAGCAGCATGATCGTCACGGAGCCGCTGCCCGCCTCCGCGTGGGAGGAGATCGGCTGGCGCGGCGCCGAACTGATCGGTGACGAGGCCAACTCCTACTGCTACATCCAGCGCACCGCCGACGGCCGTATCGCCATCGGCGGGCGCGGCATCCCGTACATGTTCGGCTCCCACGTCGACCAGCGCGGCGAGACCCGGACCGCGACCCAGCGGCAGTTGCAGACCGTCCTCAGACAGCACTTCCCGGCCACCGAAGGCGTCGCGGTCGACCACACCTGGTCCGGGGTGCTCGGCGTACCGCGCGACTGGTGCGCCACCGTCCACCTGGACGAGCGCACCGGACTGGGCTGGGCCGGCGGCTACGTCGGGCACGGCGTGACCACGACCAACCTCGCCGGACGCACCCTGCGCGACCTGATCCTCCGTCACAAGACCGACCTGACGCGGCTGCCCTGGGTCGACCGCACGGTGCGCGGCTGGGAACCGGAGCCGCTGCGCTGGCTCGGTGTGCGCAGTCTCTACGTCGCCTACCGCGCCGCCGACCGTCACGAGAACTCCGGCCTGCGGCGCACGTCGTTCATCGCACGTGTCGCCAACGTCATCAGCGGCCGCTGAAAGGAGCCGAACCCGCATGGACACCACCGCCGGCGTTCCGTCCGTCGCCTTCCTCGACGACGCGGCCAGCGCCGACCTGCCGCCCACCACTCCCAAGCCCACCAGCACCACCGGGCAGCGGGAGACCACCCGCACCCTGTGGCAGTCGCCCGACGGGCTGATGGAGGTCGGCGTCTGGGAGTGCGGCCCCGGCCACTTCACCGCGACCCGCGACGGCTACGACGAGGTCTGCCAGGTGCTGACGGGCTCCGCGACCATTCGCACGGAGCAGGGCGAGGCCGTCGAACTGCGCCCCGGCTCCACCCTGACGATGCCGGCCGGCTGGCGAGGCACCTGGCAGGTCCACGAGAGCCTGCGCAAGGTGTACGTGCTGCGCACCCACCGGACCGGCGCATGACCCTCGTCCTGCACGGCGGCCGGGTGTGGACCGGCGATCCGCGGCGCCCCCTGGCCACCGCCGTCGCGGTGGCCGACGGCCGGATCACGGCGGTCGGCACCGACGCCGAGGTACGCCGGGCCGCCGGCCGGCCGGACGAGACGTTCGACCTGGCCGGCCGGACCGCGGTGCCCGGCCTCCAGGACGCCCACATCCATCCGGTCTGGGGCGCCCTGGAGATGCTGCGCTGCGACCTCACCGGCGCCGCCGACGCGGAGAGCTGCGTCGCGGCCGTCCGCGCGTACGCGGCCGCCCACCCCGGCAAGCCGTGGATCACGGGCGGCGGTTGGACGATGGACTGCTTCCCCGGCGGCTGGCCCGTGAGGGAGCCGCTGGACGCGGTCGTCGCGGACCGGCCGGTCTTCCTGCCCAACGCCGACCACCACTCGGCGTGGGTGAACTCGGTGGCGCTTGAGCGTGCCGGGATCGACGCGGCCACCCCCGACCCGCCGGCCGGGCGGATCGAGCGGGACGCGGCCGGCCGGCCCACCGGGGTGCTGCACGAGAGCGCCATGGACCTGGTGGGCCCGCTGCTCCCGCAGGACACCCTCGACGACCAGCTCGCGGCGCTGTCCCACGCACAGGCTCATCTCTTCCGGTACGGCATCACCGGCTGGCAGGACGCCATCGTCGGTGCCTACGGCGGGGCCGGCGACACACTCGCCGCCTACCGCAGGGCCGACGCCGAAGGACAGCTGAGGGCACGGGTCACCGGCGCCCTGTGGTGGGACCGCGAGCGCGGCACGGAACAGATGGACGACCTGGTCGCCCGGCGTGGCCGGCCCGGCCGCCGGTTCCGGGCCGATGCCGTGAAGGTGATGCAGGACGGCGTGCTGGAGAACGGCACCGGCGCCCTGCTGGAGCCGTATTTGGACTCCTGCGGGTGCGCCACCGGCAACCTCGGCCATTCCAACGTGCCCGCCGGCCTGCTCGCCCAGGCGGTGACCCGGCTGGACGCCGCCGGCTTCCAGGTGCACTTCCACGCGATCGGCGACCGGGCGGTACGCGAATGCCTGGACGCGGTCGAGGCCGCCGTCCGGGCGAACGGGCCGCGCGAGCGGCGCCATCACATCGCCCATGTGCAGCTGATCGACGACGCGGACATCGGCCGGTTCGCCGAACTGGGGGTGGCGGCCAACGTCCAGTCGCTGTGGGCGACTCACCACCCGCAGACCGACGAGCTGACCAATCCGCTGCTGGGCGAGGCGCGGGCCGGCCGGCAGTACCCGTTCCGCCGGCTGCTGGACAGCGGCGCCCGGCTCGCCGGGGGCAGCGACTGGCCGGTCACCACGGCCGACCCCTGGCGGGCCATGCACGTCGCCGTGCACCGCACCGAACCGCCCGGTTCGGCGCACGCGGGCCGGCCGGGCGCCGACCGCCCGTTCGCGCCGCGTGAGCGGCTGGAGCTGACCGACATCCTGCGCGCCTACACGGCCGGCTCGGCCTGGGTGAACGGCAACGACGACGAAGTCGGCCTGATACGGGAGGACATGGCGGCGGACCTCGCCGTACTCGACCGGGACCTCTTCGCCCCGGACACGGATGTCGCGGGCGTCAGGTCGGTGCTCACCCTGGTCGCGGGGGAGGTGGTCCACACCGGGTGACCGCCGGCCGCCGCGGCTCAGTGCCCCTCGCCGTTGTGCGAAGCCACCGGCGGACCGTGACCGGGTGTCCCCGCGACGACGGCGCCGCGCCGGCTATGGGCGCGGCGCGGTGACCGCCGCTCCCGCCGGCTCGGCCGGCCAGTGCCGGCCCTCGCCGATGGAACGGATCGGGTTGGCGTGCGCGAGGATGGCCGTGGTCAACGCCTCCACGGGTTCGGCGGGAGCGTGCGGGTTGGTCAGCAGGACGAGGTCGATCTCGCCCAGCTCGGGCAGCCCGGCACCGGCGGGCAGCTCGACGAGGTCCGCGGGCAGCAGACTGCGGGGAAAGATGGCGACGCCGAGGCCGGCGCGGGTGGCGGCGAGCACGGCGTTGACCCCGCGCGCCGTGCAGACCACACGGTGCCTGATGCCCGCCCGCTCCAGCGCCTGCACGGCGAGCGCCCTGCTGGGGCTCGGCGCCTGGTACACGATGAGCGGCACCGGCCGTTGCTCGTCCCACAGCAGACCGGTGCCCTCGACGGCGGCCCACACCAGCCGGTCCCGTCGCACCAGCCGGCCCCGTCCGTCGCCGGCGGTCGTCTTCAAAAACGCGATATCGACGTGGCCGGATTCCACGCGGCGTTGCAGCTGCACCCCCTGGGACACGGTGAGGTCCAGGGTGACACCGGGGTTGAGGTGCCGGAAACCCCGCAGGATGCGCGGCACCCGGGTCAGTGCCAGATCGTCGGTCACCCCGAAACGCAACCGGCCGCGCACGCCGGTGCCGCTGAAATAGTCCGTCGCCTGGGCGTGTGCCGCGAGGATCGAGCGGGCGAAGCCGACCATCGCCTCCCCGTCGACGGTCAGCGTCACGCTGCGGGTGTCCCGGACCAGCAGGGGGCGGCCCACCGCCTGTTCCAGCTTGCGGATGTGCTGGCTCACCGTGGGCTGGCCGAGGCCCAGGGCCGCCGCGGCCTGAGTGAAGCTCAACGATTGCGCCACGGCCAGAAACGTCCGTACCTGCTCCGGGGGAAACATTCTCCGAGGCTAGAGCCGACTCATCGCCATTCGCAATGGGAATTATTGGATCGATTCTCTTTCTCAATTGCCGTCGTGGCCCCAACGATGGAAGCGCACACCCGGCCGATGAAGGAGGCATGCCGCGGTGACCAGGGCGGCCGACGGACCCGAACATCCCCACACCCCATCGATACGATCCACCCCACCCACGACGGAGGGCACCGGCACGGGCAGCGGCGAGCCCGTGAGAGACGACGACACGGCGACGGAGCATCCCCCCACCGGCAGGCGGGGCGCCGTGGTCGCCGCGCTCATGCTGGCCATGGCGCTGGCGGCGCTCGACTCCACCGTCGTCTCCACCGCCGTACCGCAGATCGTCGGCGACCTCGGCGGATTCTCCTCGTACTCGTGGCTTTTCTCCGGCTATCTGCTCGCCGTGACCGTGTCCCTGCCCGTGTACGGGAAGCTGTCGGACATCTTCGGCCGCAAACCGGTGCTCGTCGTGGGCGCGGCCTGCTTCCTGCTCGGCTCCCTGCTGTGCGCCGGTGCCTGGAACATGGCGGCGCTGATCGCCTTCCGCGTCGTACAGGGACTCGGCGGCGGCGCCCTCCAGGGCACCGTCCAGACACTCGCCGCCGACCTGTACCCCCTGGCGGAGCGCCCCCGGATCCAGGCCAGGCTCTCCACCGTCTGGGCGGTGTCCGCGATCGCCGGTCCGCTGCTCGGCGGTCTTCTCGCCGGCTACGCCGACTGGCGCTGGATCTTCCTGGTCAACCTGCCGGTCGGCTCGCTGGCCCTGTGGCTGATCGTCCGTCACCTCCATGAGCCGGGCCGCCGACCGGACCGGCGCCCGCCCATCGACTGGGCAGGCGCGCTCAGCGTGTTCGCCTGCGGCGGCGTACTGCTCACCGCGCTGGTGCAGGCAGGGGTGGCCTGGCCGTGGCTGTCGGCACCGTCCCTCGCCCTGTTCGGCACCGGACTGGCTCTCGTGGCGCTGGTGGTCGTCGTCGAACGGCGGGCCGCCGAGCCCATCATGCCCGGGTGGGTATGGCGCCGCCGCACGATCGCCACCGTCAACCTGGCCCTCGGCGCGCTGGGCCTGCTGGTGGTCGCCCCCAGCCTGGTCCTTCCCCTGTACGCGCAGTCGGTTCTGGGACTGAGCCCGGTGGCCGCCGGGCTCGTGCTGTCCGTCTGGACGCTCAGCTGGCCGATCTCGTCGGCCTTCAGCCAGCACGTCTACCGGCGCATAGGCATCCGCAACACCGCGATGCTCGGCATCGGCGCGGCCACACTGCTCCTTTTCGCGTTCCCCTTCCTGCCCTACCCGGGCCGGGCCTGGCAGCCGACGGCCCTGATGCTGGTGCTGGGCGCCGCGCTCGGCCTGTTCAGCCTCCCGCTCGTCGTCGGCGTCCAGTCGGCGGTCGGGTGGTCGCAGCGGGGCACGGCCACCGCCTCCATCTTCTTCTGCCGGCAGACCGGCCAGACCATCGGCGCCCCCCTGTTCGGCGCGATCGTCAACGGGGTGCTGGCGGCCCGGCTCGGCGGCACGAGCGACCTGGACTCGGTGACGGCGTCGATGGACTCCGGAACGGCACCGGAGGCGACCCGGCAGGCCATCGCGGACGCCGTGCACGCCGTGTACCTGGGCGCGGGAGGCGCCGCGCTCCTGGCGTTCCTGGTCCTGCTGTTCGTGGCCCCGCGCCGCTTCCTCACCGTCACCGAGTGAGCGACGACGCTCTCGTCGCTCACCCGGCCGCCGCGCTGCGCGCACCGTCGTGGGACGCGGAAGACTCGCCGGTCATCGGCCGCAGGCCGAGCGCGTGGCTGATGCGTGAGGTGGCGACGAACCGCGCGGCCAGATGGATGACCGCGACCAGGGCGCGGTCGTCGAGATGGGTTCCGGCCGCGGCCAGGGCGGGCGCCGGAGGCGACGCGAACACCACGGTGAGGGTCAGCCGGCGCACCGCCTCCTCGGCCGCGGTGAGGCCGTGGGCGGTGCGCCCCTGGGCCGCGTCGATCCACTCCTCGCTCATGCCGTGCGCGCGGGCCACGTCCAGGTACTGGGCACGCTCGTACGCGTTGCCGAGCGCCTGGTGCGTGGCGAGCGCCACGATCAGCACATGCGCGGGATCCAGCGCGGCTTTCAGCTGCTCCGTCATCTCCAGCAGTGCCAGGACGGCGCCCGGATGGTGCAGACCCACGGCGAGGAACCCGTTGATGTAGCCGAGCCGGTCCGCCCGCTCGGCGAGCCGGTCCCGCAGCCCGTCGGGCAGGTCGGCCACGACCGCCGCCAGGTCCACGGGTTCGGGTCGTGGCTCGTCGCCGAGCCCCCGGTAGGGCACCGTCGTCCAGTCCATCTCGCGTCGGTCGGGCATGTCGGGTCTCCGGGTTCGGTTCAGGCGAGGAGGGCTTCGGCCCGGCTCGCCGCGTCGTCGAGTGCCTGCCGCGGATCCTTGGCGCCCGCGAGGGCGGCGTAGATGTTCTGTTGCAGCAGGTCGTTGATCTGCACGGCCCGCAGGCCGGGGAACTGGAAGCGCTGCGCGAGGTCCGGTACGGAGTCGAGCGCCGGCCTGCGGTACGGCTGTTCCTTGATGACCGGGCCGAGGTACCGGGCGCCGGTGGCCCGCACGTTGACGGGGATCTCACCGCTGTTGGTGCACAGCTCGGTCTGCCCGGGGGCGCTGATGAGGGCCTGGATGATCTGCCAGGCGGCCCGCTGCTCCCCCTTGTCCTTGGTGAAGATCACCAGTGATCCGCCGCCCGGTGGCAGCCGCCGGGTGCCGCCGTCCGGGATCGGGACCATGGCCGTACGGCAGTCGAACGACGCCTCCTTGGCGTAGCGCACCGGCTTGGTGGACGGGCCGAAGACCATGGCCGCGTCGCCGCGCAGGAACGCGTCGTCCATCTCCAGCGTGGTCGTCGGGGTGCTGAGCCTGTCGGTGATCAGCGCGCGCCAGTAGGTGAGCACGTCGACGCCGGGACGGTCGGCGAAGGTGATGCGCCGGCGCCGCGCGTCCATCAGGGAACCGCCGGCCCAGCCGATGAAGTTCTCGAACGTCCAGTTGGAGTCCGCGTTGTAGGAGTGCAGCACTCCGTAACGCGCGGCTCGCCTGCCCACCACGGCGGCCGCGGCGGACCGCATCTCGCTCCAGGTGGCCGGCGGCCGGTCCGGGTCGAGCCCGGCCTTGCGGAAGGCGTCCGCGTTGTACGAGAACACCATCGCGCCCAGGCTGTAGAGGGCGGCGACCGTGTGCCCGCCGTACTGGTTCACCCGCCGGAACGGCTTGATGTAGTCGTCCGGCCGGAAACCGCCCTCGGCCATCAGGGAGTCCAGGGGCTGCAGCAGGCCGGCCGCGGCATAGGTGAGGACGGCGTTGGCCCCCACCATCGCCATGGCCGGGGGAGTGCCGGCGGCGAACGCGGTGGCCAGCCGGCCGTCGACGTCGGTCCAGTTGCCGCCGCCGCCACTGAGCTGGATCTCGGGCGAGACGCCGGTGCGCCGGGTGAAGTCCGTGCCGAGCGTGGCACCCGCGGCCTCGGCGCGCACGCCGCTCGGGACGAGGAACCGCAGGGCGCCGGACGTGTCGCGGCCGCAGGCGGTCGTGACCGCGGCGGCCCCCGCTGCCAGCAGCAGGGCCCGTCGGGAGACGATGCTGGTCATGGCTGTGCTGTCCTTGCGTGGATACGGGATACGGGCCACGGCTATTCACCGTCGGCGGTGAGGACGAGTCCGCGGACGAGGTGCCGCTGGACCAGGAGGAAACAGACGAGCAGCGGCAGCGCCGCAAGGGCGGCGATCGCCAGTTGCACGCTCAGCGGCACGGTGCTCTCCGGTCCTGAGACCCCGGCCACCGCGTACGGGACGGTCGCGACACGGTCGGTGGTCAGGACGACCGACGGCCAGTACAGGTCGTTCCAGTGCGAGACGACGCTGAACACACCGGCGGCGACCAGAGCGGGACGCACATGCGGCAACACCACCCGCCACAGCATCGCCACCGGCCCCACCCCGTCCAGCCGGGCTGCGTCGAACATGCTCACCGGGATGGCGAGGATGAACTGGCGGAACAGATAGATGCAGAACCCGCTGCCGACGCTCGGCAGGATCAGCGCCGGATAGCTGTCGAGCAGACCGAGGCCCGACAGCAGGAAGTAGATCGGGATCGCTGTCACCTGGACCGGGATGACCAGACAGACCAGCACGAGCTTGAACGTCAGCCGTCGCCCGCGGAACTCCCAGCGCGCCAGCGCGTAGGCGATCGGCAGCGATGTCACCACCTGGGCGAGGAAGATCGCCCCGGTCACCAGCACGCTGGTGCCGTACACGCGCGGCCAGTCCAGCGCGGCCCAGGCGTCGCGGACATGGGCCAGGGTGAGGTGCGGCGTCAGGTCCCCGTTCAGCGGGTTGCCGACGAGGAACGTGCCCGCGAGCATCAGCACCAGGGGCCCCAGCATGATGACGCCGCCGGCCGCGACCGCCGTGTGCACACCGATGCGGTGCCGCATCGTCGTGTTCATCGCGCACCCGCCTTCTCAAGCCGGCGTCCGCCGGCCAGGTACTGCGCGGCGACGGTGACGAGGACGAGGCCGAGCAGAACGGTGTTGACGATCGAGCCGCTGCCGATGTCGAGATAGCTGACGCCGTACCGCCATTGCAGGTCCGCCAGGGTCTCCGTCGACCCGAGCGGTCCGCCGTCGGTCATCACATGCACCTGGTCGAAGACACGGAGCGCGTCGCGGGTGGCGATGATCAGGGCGAACATGGTCGACGGGCCGAGCGCCGGCCAGGTGATGTGCCAGAACCTGTGCCAGGGCCCGGCGCCGTCCAGCCGGCCTGCCTCGTGCAGATGCCGCGGCACGCTGGACAGGCCGGCGAGGAACATCACCATCGACGAGCCGATGCCCGCCCAACTGCCGATCACGGCGATGGCCGGCAGCGCGAGCGTGGTGGAGTGGAGCCAGTCGGTGGCGCCGGTCAGCCGCCCGATGGTGGAGTCGACCAGGCCGGTGCCCGGGTAGAACAGCCAGCGCCACACCACCGACATCGCCGCCATCGTCGCGATCGTCGGCAGGAAGTACACCGTGCGCCACAGCCCGCCCCAGCGGGGCAGGGCATGGATGCCGAGCGCCGCGAGCAGGCTCAGGCCGACGATCACCGGCACCGTCAGCACGGCGTACAGCAGGGTGTTGACCGTGGCCTGCTGCAGTTCGGGGGAGGTCAGGATGCGGTCCCAGTTGCGCAGCCCGACGAAGCGGATGGAGCGGGTGAGCGGTTGGTAGTCGAACAGGGTCAGCGCCATCACCGCACTCAGCGGCACGATGAAGAACACCATGAGGAAGGTCGCGGCCGGTGTCACCAGCAGCGCCGGTACATACCGCCGTGGTGTCCGCAGCCGCCGCTGCACGGGGGTGTCGAGCAGTGCGGTCATGGGCAACGCACCCCGTCGGCCGTGAAGTGGTGCAGCTCGGACCGCCGCATGTGCAGCGCGATCTCGCCCTCCGGCCGGGTGTCCGCCGGCACCCGCATCCGGGCGTGCCGGCCGCCGATGTCGAGGTGCACGAGGCGGTCGCGTCCGCGCAGTTCCGTCATGAGGACCTTTCCGCGCAGGTCGATGTCGTCCCCGTCGCCCGCGCCGATCCTCAGATGGTCCGGCCGGCAGCCGACGGTGGCGGCCCCGGGCGCCGAGGCCGCCGCGAACGGGCCTTCGGCGGCGAAGGTGTTCATCCCGTCGAGGAAGGTGGCCACGAAGGTCGTCGCCGGGGTGCGGTAGACGTCCTCGGGCGGCCCGGCCTGTTCGATGCGGCCCGCGCGCATGACGACCAACTGGTCCGCGAGAGCCAGCGCCTCGACCTGATCGTGTGTCACGAACACGACCGTCATGCCCAGGCGCCGCTGCAGCGTGACGAGTTCGGCGCGCATGGTGTCCCGCAGGGCCGCGTCGAGGTTCGAGAAGGGCTCGTCCATGACCAGCACCGCCGGGTCGCGGACCAGGGCGCGGCCGATGCCGACCCGCTGCCGCTGCCCGCCGGACAGCTCGCTCGGCTTGCGGTCGAGCAGCCCGTCGAGGCGCATCAGTTCGGCGGCCCGCAGGGCGCGTTCGCGGCGGGCGGCCCGGTCGACCCGCCGCATCCGCAGCGGGAACTCGATATTGCCGAGGACCGTCTTGTTCGGGTAAAGGGCGTAGTTCTGGAAGGCCATCGCCACACCGCGGTCCTCTGCGGCGACATCGGTGACGTCGGTGTCGCCGATCTCGATCCGGCCCGAGGACAGCGTCTCAAGCCCCGCGATGCAGCGCAGCAAGGTGGTCTTGCCGCAGCCGCTCGGCCCGAGCAGCACCGTGATGGATCCGGCGGGCACGGTGAGGTCGACGTGGCTGAGGGCGTCCGTCTCGGAGCGGTCGAACCGCTTGGTCGCCGCGGACACCCGCACCGCC
Source organism: Streptomyces diversicolor (assembly GCF_057537855.1). Lineage (NCBI taxonomy): Bacteria > Bacillati > Actinomycetota > Actinomycetes > Kitasatosporales > Streptomycetaceae > Streptomyces > Streptomyces diversicolor. Next base: position 72,891 of record NZ_BAAJXA010000013.1, on the reverse strand, counting down.
GACGGGGCCGGCGTCGTGGTGTGCCCGGCGGGCGCCGGGGGCGCGGTGTGGCGGCCGGCCCCGGCCGGTGACTTCAGCTGCATGTCAGACACCGCCTTCCCACGGCCGGCCCAGGACGAAGACACAGTCCCCGAGGCCCGTGCGGGCGGGGATGCGCCGCGCGAGGACGACGCCCTCGCTGGTGGACACCACCGGTTCCGGCTTACGCCACGGAGCGGTGGTGAAGCGGATCAGCCCGACGACCTGACCGCGCTCGACCCGTTCGCCCAGCGACACCAGCGGTTCGAACAGGCCGCGTTCGGTGGAGCCGGCGTAGATGTACTCATGGGCGGGTGTCCGGTGCAGCATCGTCGTGGTGGCGGGCGGCTCGGTGGTGAGCGGCGTACGCAGCAGGCCGATGTGATGCAGCAGCCGCAGCACGCCGTGCTCGGCGAGCCGGACCTCGTCGCGGCCGACCGAGGCGCCACCGCCCAGCTCCGTGGACAGATGGAACACGCCCGCGCGCCGGCAGGCGCCGATCAGCGCGGCGTCACCGCCCGTGGAATGGTCGATGATCATCGAGTTGGGCATGCCGAACGCCCGCAGCATGTCCAGGGACCGGGCGAACCGGTCCTCGTCCTTGGACCGTGCGACGACGGCGACGGGCAGGTACTCGATGGACTTGCCGCCCGAGTGCAGGTCGAAGGCGAACTGCACACGGGGCAGGAGGTGGCTCTCGATGTAGTGGGCGATCATCTCCGTGGGCCGGCCGTCGGGCCGGCCCGGGAAGTTGCGGTTCAGGTTGCCGCCGTCGAGCGGTGAGGTCCGCTGGTCGGCCGCCACCGCGGGTGCGTTGGCCCCCGGCAGCACGATGAGCCGGCCGGTGAGGTCGGCGGCCCGCAGCCGCTGGAGCAGCCGCATCACCACCACTTGGCCCTCGTACTCGTTGCCGTGGTTGCCGGCCATGAGGAGCACGGTGGGACCGTCGCCGTTGCCGAGCGTCACGATCGGGATGCCCATGTAGCCGTAGCCGGCGTCGCCGTCGGACGTGGTGTGCACGGCGAGCGGCAGCCGCAGATAGCCGCGCGCCTCACCGTCGGCGTCCAGGTCGATGTCGGTGAAGATCCGGGTGGGTGCGGTGGTCATCGCTCGCTCCTCGCCGAGCCGGACTGCGCGGCGATGGCCGCCTTGCGCCGCTCGGCCTCGCCGACGATCTCGTCGTAGAAGGCGGACGCGGCCGGGTCGAAGTCCGTGGCCGGCCGCGGCTCCGGGCGGAAGTGCCCGTGGCGGTCGGTGCCGCGGACCAGCGTGGCGCTGTCCTGGAAGCCGGTGGTCTGCCGTACGTGGGCGGCGACGTACCGGATGGTGATCCCGAGGCGCCGCACGTCCGATGTGTTCGGCAGCGAGCCGTGCACCAGCATCGTGTGATGCAGCGAGAACTCGCCCGGCTGCAGTTCGAGGTCGACCGCGGACGCCTCGTCGACGTCGACCTCGACCTCCTGGCCGCGGCTGGCCATGTTGTCGGCGGCGAACGTGTCGGTGTGCCGCAGCTGGCCCGCGGTGTGGGTGCCGGGGACGACACGCAGGCAGCCGTTTCGCCGGTCGCTCGGGGTCAGCGCCACCCAGGCGGTGACGACGCTGGGTTCGGACAGCCCCCAGTAGGTGGCGTCCTGGTGCCAGGCGAGGAACCCCGCGTCGTGGGGCTTCTTGTCGAAATGGCCGGTCGCCCAGGCCAGGATGTCGGGACCGAGCACGTCCTCGACGGCGTCGAGGATCCGCGGCTCGCGCATCAGCTCGTTGAGCCATGTCATGAGGAGGTGCGGCTTGACCTTGGCGCCCGCCCACAGTCCGGGACGGTCGGCCTCCAGTTGGTCCATCCGGTCGCGGTAGCCGGCCGCGACGTCGGCGTCGAAAGCGCGGACCGGGCACACGTAGCCGTCGGTCCGGTAGCCCTCGACCTGTGCGTCGGTGAGTACCTTGGGCATCGTTCGGGTCTCCTTGGTGGTCAGCGGCGGTAGGCGTCGCGGACGGCGGTGAGGCCGCGTTCCAGCGCGGCGCGGTCGGGCGCCGCGCCGACACCGAGCCGGACCGCCTCGGGTGCGGCCTGGGCGCCGAAGTAGAAGGTGTCGCTGGTGCCGATGGACGCGCCCCGGGCGAGCGCGGCGGCGGCTAGGTCCCGAGCGGTGCGCCCCGGGGACAGCGGCAGCCAGACGTGCAGCGACTCGGGGGTCGTGCGGTGCTCGATCCCGGCGAGCGCGTCGGCGACCATGTCGTGGCGGGCGCGGATCTCGTCCCGGACCGCGTCGATGATCGCGCCGGCCCCGTCGTCCTCGACGAGGCTGCTCATCACGGCGGCGTTGACCGGCGCGACCATCCAGTAGGTGCTGCGGACGCCGGGCCAGAACCGTTCCTTCGCCAACTCCTCGTCCGGCGCGACGACGTAGGCGACCTTCAGGCCGGCCGCGATGGTCTTGGCGGTGCCGAGCACGTACCAGGACAGTTCCGGCAGGTATGCCGACAGCGGCGGGGGCGCGTCCGTGGGAAGGAGGCTGTAGATGTCGTCCTCGATCACGGACACGCCGTAGCGGCGGCACACGTCGGCGATCGCGCCGCGGCGGTCGGTGCCCATGGTGACGGTGGTGGGGTTCTGCAACGTCGGCATGGTGTACAGGGCGGCGGTCCTTCGGGTCCGGCAGATCCGCTCGAACGCCTCCGGGTCGATGCCCTCGCCGTCCATCGCCACGGGAGCGACGTCGATGCCGAGCATCTGGACGAAGGTGCGGATCGTCGGGTAGGTCAGTTCCTCGACGGCGAGCACTCCGCCGCGCGGAACCAGTTCCGAGAGAAGCTGGATGAGGACGCTCTGGGTGCCGTTGGCCACGACGACCCGTTCCGGGGCCGGTGTCGTCCCGAGGCGCCGGGCGGTGAACGCGGCACCGGCGGCCCGGTCGCGGTCGGAGCCGCGGTACTGGTGTGCGCCGATCAGACGGGACGGCGACCGCCGCGAGAGCGCGGAGTCGAGGGCCGCGCCGTACCGTGCGTCGAACACCTCCGGTACGTCGGGCGGCAGGTTGCCGGTCATGAAGACGGGGCTCTCACGGCGGCGCAGGTCGTCGGGGTTGTGGTCGGAGGCGGTGAGTTCGGTCATGCGGGGCTGCTTCCTTGAGGTCCGGTGGCCCGGGCGAGGGCGAGGGGCGAGGTTGAGGGCGGGGCCGGCGCGGCCCGGTGAGGGCCTGGTGAGCGCGCGGTCACGCGTGCGGATGAGGGGCCGCGGTTGCCGAACCGGTGGGTCACGGGCGCGCGGGCCGAGGTGTGCGCGGTGGGTCAGGTGTTCCAGCCGTTGAGGACGTCGGCCATGACCCGCAGTCCGTGGCGCAGTTGTGTCTCCTCGACGGCGAAGCTCAGCCGCACGTGTCCGGGCGCGCCGAACGACGTGCCCGGCACGGTGACGACGCCGGCGCTGAGCAGCCGGTCCGCCACCGCGATGTCGTCGGGGTGGAACCGGCGGACGTCGGGGAAGACGTAGAACGCGCCGTCGGGGGGTGTTCGGAACAGGCCGAGGGGTTCCAGGACGGCCGCGCACAGCCGCAGCCGGTCGCGGAGGGTGGCGCGGAAGCCGGCGGTGACATCCGGCCCGGTGAGCGCGGCGAGTGCGGCTGCCTGCGCGATGCGGCCGACGTTGGAGGTGGTGTGGGACTGGACGGCGGTCGCGGCGTCGACGATGTGCGCGGGGCCCGACATCCAGCCCACCCGCCAGCCGGTCATGGCGAAGGACTTGGAGACACTGCCGACCGTGACGAGCCGGTCGGCCATGGCCGGTTCGACCCGGCTCGGCGCCGGGACGGGCCGGAAGCCGAGGTCGACATAGGTCTCGTCCGACACGATCCAGATGCCGTGCCGGGCCGCCCAGGACACAAGGGCGCGCAGTTCCGACGGGTCGTAGACCAGGCCGGTGGGGTTGTTCGGCGAGCACAGCACCAGCGCCCGGGTCGACGGCGTCCGGGCCGCCTCCAGGTCGTCCGGGGTCACCTTCAGCTCGCCGGTGGACGGCTTGACGACCACCGGACGGCCGCCTGCGAGCCGCACCGACGAGGGGAAGGTGACCCAGTACGGCGCCGGGACCAGCACCTCGTCGCCCGGCTTGAGCAGCGCCATGAACGTGTTGAACAGGGCCTGTTTCGCACCGTTGGTGACCAGCACCCTCGATCCGTCCAGGGGAGCCGCGGCCCGCGGGGTGAGCCGGTCGGCGATCGCCTGACGCAGGTCGTCCTGTCCGCCGGTCGGTCCGTAGTGGTGGTTCTCCGGGTCGGCCGCGGCGTCGACGGCCGCGGCGACGACATGGGCGGGCGTCGGCAGGTCGAGTTCGCCCGCCGAGAAGTCGAAGACGTCGACACCCGCACGGCGCAGCCTCGTGGCGCGTTGGCGCAGTGCGGCGGTCGGCGACAGGGTGACCACGGGCCTATTCCTCGTTCCCCGAGTCGGCCTGCCGCCCGCCGGCGGCCGGTTCGGCACGGCCCTGCCGCGCCGGCTCGCGATGCTCGGGCGGCGTTGGATGGTCCGACACACCGCTCATCAGGTAGGAACGGCCCCCGGCCCGGCGCACGCTGACGGACGCCGCGCCGCGCCGGATCGTCCGTTCTTCCACGAGGGGTGCGGGGCCGTCGGCGGCATCGCGCAGCGCCTCGGACAGCACTCGGCCGTCGATGTCGTCGAGCGGCGCTCCGGTGACGAGCGCGTACGCGGTGGCGGCGATGTCGGCCGGTCCCGCGGGCTCGGTGCGCCGGGTGCGTGTCTTGAAGGCCGGTCCGTGGAGGATCAGCGGGATGCGCATGTCCGCCGGGTGGACGGTGCCGTGCACGCCGCGGTACGGCCGGGTTCCGGACGCCCGTGCGTGCAGGGCACGGGCCGGCGAGTCGGCGGGCTCGCGCTGGTCGGTCGGTTCGGTGCGCAGGGTGATGATCAGGTCAGGTGTGAACGGTGAGTCCCCGCTCACGGCAGGCGACAGCGGGAACGCGCCGTCGGGGCAGTGGGCGTCCGCGCAGAAGACGGGGCCCGCCCAGGGCTCCTGGGCGATCCGGGCTGCCATGTCGGACCGCAGGCGCGATGCCGTGCCCGGCTCGAAGTAGCCGAAGACCGCGCCGCTGTTGAACGTCGGTATGAATCCGTTCGGGGGCAGACCGGAGCGTTCGGCGATCAGGTCCAGCGTCTCGGTCAGCTCGATCGACTCGATGGTCTCGCAGAAGCCGTGGTCGGCGGTGACGATCAGATTGCACGCCCGGCCGGTGTCGAGCACGGCGGAGTGCAGGGCGTGTACGGCCCGGTCGGTCCGCCGGATCGCCTCGGTGCTGGTCGCCGACGTCAACCCGGTGGCGTGGTGGGCGGTGTCGGGTTGCCCGGACCAGAAGACCAGCAGGTCGGGAGCCTGCTTCGTGATCGAGACCACCCCTGCGGCGACCGCCCATTCCAGCGCCTCGTCGTCGGAGGCGGGGCGCGGCCCCAGGTCCTCGATCGCGGCCCTGACACCGGAGGGAACGGACCGGTGGACCTCGTGCTCGGGGCCGACCGAGGCGATCCTGGTTCCGTGTCCGGCGTCGCTGCCGGGATTGAGCAGGTAGGTGCAGCCGGCCGAGCCGTTGCCGATGACCACGGTGTCGTGGCCCGACCTGCTGAGCCGCTCCGCGACAGACGCCTGCGGCATGGCCCCGGCGCCGCGCAGCCGGCGCACATCGTCGGCGACTGCCGTGTCGATGTGACCCAGCTCGGGATGCCACATCCGGTTTCCGAGGACCCCCGTGCGTCCGGGATGGCATCCCGTCGCCAGCGTCGCGGCGTTGGTGCGGGTCAGCGCGGGGAAGGCGGCGACGGCGTGGTCGTAGGAGCAGCCCTCGTCGGCCGTGCGCGACAGAAACGGGGTGGTGGAGGGATGCAGAGCGGCCGGCCTGAGGCCGTCGATGACCGCGATCAGGGTGAGTGGTGTGGCGGGGATGGTTGTCTCCTTCCTCAGGGGCCACCGCGGGGCGCGCCGCGCTGGGTGGCCGTCCGGCTCAGGGGGCGTCGGTACTGCGGCCGCCCTGTGCCGGCGGTGCCAGGCTCAGAGGCGGGAATGGCGCGCGGACCAAGCCGCGGTTACCGAAGGATGAACTATCCAGTTCATCCAAAAGTTCAGGATGGATTATCCATTCCGTGCTAGTCTCCTGGCCGCACCGACAGTCGATCTGTGTTCGCACGCCGAAAAACGGCAAAAAAACGGCGAAATACGGCGAAAAGAGGCCCCGTGGTTGCAGCCAAGTCGTCCCTGGTGAGCGGCGAGTTCGTCACCCGTGCCCAAGCGGCACTGCCCAGCCTGGGTGCCACGGACAAGCGGGTCGTCGAGCTGATCCTCAGCGACCCCGAAGCGGTCGTACGCGGCTCGGTGACCGAACTGGCCCACAGGGCGGGCGTCGCCCAGTCCTCCGCGGTCCGCGCCTGCCAGCGCATCGGGTACCGGGGCTATCAGGACGTCAAGCTCGCCATCACCCGCGACCTCGCCCAGCAGGGCGAGCAGGAGCAGGAACTCGCCCACGAAGAAGGGATCGACGGCCGGACCCCGGCCGGCGAGATCCTGGAACGCATACTGCGCCGCAGCGGCCGGGCCCTGGTCGACGCGACACAGACCGTCGACCCCGAACCGCTGTCCCTCACCATCGACCGCATGGCGGTGGCCGCGCGGGTCCTCGTCGTCGGGAACGGGACCTCGGCCGCCCCGGCCCACGACGCCGCCTACCGGCTGTCCGCGCTCGGCCTCGTGACGACGTACCCCACGGACGTGATGGCCCAGCACCTGGCCGCACGCCATCTCGACGACTCCTGTGTGTGTCTGGTCATCAGCCACACCGGTGCCAGCCGTGAGTCGCTGCGGGTCGCCGAGGCGGCCCGGGCGGCGGGTGCCTTCGTCGTCGCCGTCACCAGCTTCACCAAGTCACCCCTGACCCGCGTCGCGGACGCCGCGCTGATCGCGGGAGCGCCCGAGTACGGCTTCCGACTCGAAGCCATGGCAAGCCGCCTCGCCCACCTGGGCATCGTCGACACACTCTTCGTCGGCATCGCGGTCCGCCGCCCCAAGGCGTCCACCACAGCACTCGACGTGATGGCCGACATCACGATCGAACACTCCCTGTAGAAGGAACACACCTGTGCCTCCTCAGCACGACACCTCCCGAGCGATAGACCTGGCCGTCCTCGACATGGCCGGCACCACCATCGCGGACAACGGCACCGTCGAACGCGCCGTGGACGAGGCCCTGTCCCTCGCCGGCCTCGACGCCATCACCCCGGAAACCCTCCGCCCCCTGCGCGGCATGGCGAAGAGTGACATGTTCAACCGCCTGACGCCCGACCCCCACAAGGCCGCCGCGGCGCACCGCGCCTTTGTCGACCTCATGCTCAAGGCGGTCCTCGCAGGAGAGCTGACCGCCAAGGACGGGGCCGAGGACGTCCTCGCCGGCCTGCGCGAACGCGGCGTGCGGACCTGCCTCATGACCGGCTTCGACGCCGCGGTCCAGGACGCACTCCTCGAAACCCTCGGCTGGCGCGATCTGGTCGACCTGACCGTCGCCCAGTCCGGGACACTCCGTGGCCGCCCCTACCCCGATCTGATCCTCTCCGCGGTCATCGAGCTCCGTGTCGAAGCGGTCCAGCGTGTCCTCGTCGCCGGTGACACGGTCAACGACCTGCTCGCCGGCACGCGCGCCGGAGCCGGGCACGTCATCGGTGTCCTCGGCGGAGCGCACGACCGCGAACACCTGCTCACCGCACCGCACACGGCCATCGCGGCCGACCTGAAGGACGTGCTCGGCCACCTTTCCTAGAGCGGACACGGCGGCGGTTTCCGGCGCGGGCGCGCTCGGCGCGAGCGCGCCGTCCGCCGGTGGGCGGCGACCACGCGGCTCACCGATCACCACGCTGAAGATCCTCGACAACCGGGAGGCCCCATGCACTCGCCCTACCGCCCGGCGCGGTACAACCTCGACGACCGCCGCGACGCCGACTCGCCGGCGTTCATGACGGGAACCCTGCCGCCCAAGGTGCCCGATGTCCTCAACCCGATCCTGCACCGCGCCGTCGACTCGGTTCTGGCCCAGTGCGATCCGATGGACCTGATCGGCTCCCATCAGTACAGGGGCGCCGAACGGGACCAGGCCGCCGCGGCGCGGTTCGTCGCCGGCCGCTTCCCGCACCCACCGGACCCGGAGCGGATGGTCGTCACCAACGGCACCCAGAGCGCGCTCATGATGCTCATGGCCGGACTCGTCGGCCGCGGAGGTGTCCTGGCGGTCGAGGAGCTGAGCTATCCGCCGGTCAAGGTGTTCGCCGACACCCTCGGCGTCCGACTCGTGCCCGTGCCGATCGACGCCGAGGGGATGCTGCCCGACGCCTTCGCGACCGTCTGCGCGACCCATGCTCCCCGGGCGCTCTACACCATGCCGAGCCTGCACAACCCGACCACCGGCACGCTGAGCGTGCACCGCAGACAGAGCATCGCCGAGACCTGCCGCCGCCACGGTGTCCGGATCATCGAGGACGACATCTACGGTGTGCTCCCGCCCAGCTCGCCGCCCGCCCTGTCCTCGTACGCACCCGAACTGGCCTGGTACATCGTCGGGACGGCCAAGTGCATCGCACCGGGCCTCAAGATCGCCTACGTGGTCGGCCCGAGCCACGAGGAGACCGGCAGGCGGTTCTGGCCCGGGGTGCGCGCCACCTACTGGATGGCTGCTCCGCTCAACGCCGCCGTCAGCACCGAACTGGTCGAGACCGGCCGCGCGGACGAGATCATCCAAGCCGTACGCGACGAGATCGCCTGGCGCCAGCACCGTGTGACCGAGGCCCTGACCGGCGCCACCTACCGTGCCACCGCGCACAGTCCGCACGTATGGCTTTCCCTTCCCCCCGACGTGCCGCGCGACCGGTTCGTGCGCACCGTCCTGGACCTCGGCGCCGAGATCGGAGCGAGCGACCAGTTCGCCCTCGACCCCGCGGTCACGGTGCCCAACGCCGTCCGCTTCGGAGTCGGTGGCCCCCGAACACGTCAGACCTTCGCGGCGGGCCTGGACGCCATCGCCGCCGCCTACGCGGCGCACTGACCGCGTACCGCCCGAGGAACACAGGAGCACCGCTATGTCTCGCACCCGCATATGGACCGACATCGACCTGGACGCCGACGGCCGGCAGGCGGGCTATCTGCGCCTGCCCCACTCGTCGAACGAGTCCGGCGCCGGCTGGATCCCCATCCCCGTCGTGACCCTCGGCAACGGCGACGGCCCCCGCATACTCCTCCAAGCCGGCAATCACGGCGACGAGTTCGAGGGGCAGGTCCTGCTGATCAAGCTCCTCCAGTCGCTGCGCGCCGAGGACATCCGAGGGCGCGTCATCATCCTTCCCGGCGTCAACGCGCCTGCCGTCAAGGCCGGTTCGCGCTGTTCGCCGCTCGACGGCGGCAACCTCAACCGGCTCTTCCCCGGTGACCCCGACGGAACACCGACCGAGATGATCGCCCACTATCTCGAATCGGTGATCCTGCCCCGGGTGGAATTCGTCTTCGACTTCCATTCGGGCGGAAAATCCACCGAGTTCATCCCCATGGCTCATGCCGTCCTCAGCCAGAACCCCGAGATGCGCAAGCGAGTCCTTGAGTTCTTCCGTGTCTTCGCCATGCCGCACAGCACCGTCATCGACGGACTCATGGGCGGCGACCAGCGACTCCTCGGCGCCTGCGAACGCGCCGGAGTCCACCACATGTCCACCGAACTCGGCGGCGGCGGTTCCGTCTCCCCGGCCTCCGTACGCCTGGCGGAACAAGGTGCCCTGCGGCTGCTCGACCACCTCGGTGCCACCCGGCGACCGCTGGCCACCGAGCCGCCCGGACCCACCGCCTTCTACCGGCGCCTGCCCCAGCGCGACTACATCTACAGCCCGGCCGGCGGCATCTTCGAGCCCTACGCCGAACTCGGCGCCACCGTCCGCGCCGGAGACCCCGCCGGTGCGATCCACTTCTACGACGAGCCCTGGCGTGAATCGGCGCGGGTGCGGTTCACCGCAAGCGGAACCGTACTGGCCAGGCGAGTCCCGGCGCGCACGGAGATCGGCGACCAGCTCTTCACCCTCGGGGTCCCCCTCGACCCCGACAGCGATGCCGCGGCCGGTCCGACGCGGACGGCGAGCTGATGCACCAGGGGCACCCACGGGGACCGGAACCGGTGACGCAGGCGGCGAAGGCCGCTCCGGCCGGCCGGCTGTCCCTGCGCATCGCCAACTGGAACGTGCACTGGATGCACGACGACCACCGAAGCCGCCGACACCGGCTCGTCGAGGAACTGGGCCGCCACGACTTCGACGTGATCTGCCTTCAGGAATGCTGGAGCGACGGCGACGACAGCCAGGCCAGGCGTCTCGCCGCCGACCTCGGACACCCCTACTTCGCCTACCTGCCGGTGCGGTGGAACGGCGCGCGCAGCCAGGGCCAGGCCGTGTTGTCCCGCCATCCGATCAGCGAAGCACACGCGGTGGAGATACCCGACGAGACGATGCACCGCCGCGGCTGCACCGCCGTCCTGGACACCGCGCTCGGGCGGCTGCCCGTCCTGTCGGCCGGCCTGTGGGGCAACGCGAAGATCGCCTGGCACCAGCGCGTGATCGCCGACCGGCTGCGGCCCTACCGCACGATCGTGAGACACCTTCAGTGCATCGAGAGCGAACTGCCGCCGCTCGTCGGCGCGGACCTCAACGCGGAACCCGACAGTGGCGAACTGCGCTGGCTGACCGGTGCCGACGCCGGAACGGCCGCCGACACGGGCCGCGAACTGTACTTCGCCGACACCTGGCCGGCGGACCACGGCCGCGGACACACGGTCGACGCGTCGACCAACCCGCTGGTGACCTTCGCCCGGGGACGCTGGCGCACCGACTACCTGCTCGCCGGTACCGCGCCCCGGGACCGCTACGTGCACGGCTGGACCGTCGAGGACTGCGGGCAGCTCGGCGTCGGTCTCGACAGGCCCGCCTCCGACCACTACGGCCTGTGGTCCGAACTGCTGGCCGTGCCGCTGCCCACGGCGCCGGCCGCCGTCTGGCGGCCGGCCCACGAGCCACCGAGCGTGGGAAGGACCGGCCCCGAGGCATGAACCCCGAACTCTCCCCGCGGCAGCACGACGAGAGACCGCGGCGCGGGCACGGCGGACGCCTCCCGGAGGGCGGCTACCGGTTCCAGGACGCCCCGGGTTCGAAGTCCATCACGGCACGCGCGCTGTTCCTGGCGGCGGCGGCCCGAGGAACGACGGTGCTGCACAAGCCGCTGGTCGCGGACGACACCCTGGGGTTCGCCGAGGGCCTTGCCGCGCTCGGCTACCGGCTGGACCGCGCGCCGGACCGGTGGACCGTCGAGGGCCGCCCACAGGGACCGGCCGCCGAAGAGGCGGCGGTGTACTGCCGCGACGGCGCCACCACCGCGCGATTCCTTCCGGTCCTGGCCGCGGCCGGTCACGGCGTCTTCCGCTTCGACGCGTCCGCCCAGATGCGCCGCCGCCCCCTCGGCCCGATCACCCGGGCACTGCGCGCCCTCGGGGTCACCGTCATCCACGGGGAACAAGAGGGCCACCACCCGTTGACCATCCACGCCGACGGGATCAGAGGCGGGCACATCACGCTGGACGCCGGACGGTCGTCCCAGTTCCTCACCGCCCTGCTGCTGGCCGGCCCGCTCACCGAGCGGGGGCTCACCATCACCGTGACCGACCTGGTGTCCGCGCCCTACGTCGACATCACACTGGCGATGATGGAGACCTTCGGGGTGCGGGTGCACCGCGACGGGGACACCTTCACCGTGCCCGCCCGGCCCTACACGGCCACCGCCCACACGGTCGAGCCTGACGCATCCACGGCGAGCTACTTCCTCGCGGCCGCCGCGCTCACCGGCCGCCGCGTCACCGTCCCCGGACTCGGCGCGGGCAGCCTGCAAGGAGACCTGCGCTTCGCCCAGGTGCTCGCGAGGATGGGCGCACAGGTCACGCTGACCGAGGACGAGGTGAGCGTCACCGGAGCCCCGGGCGGACGGCTGACCGGCATCACCGTGAACATGCGTGACATCTCCGACACCATGCCCACGCTCGCCGCCCTCGCACCGTATGCCGACGGCCCGGTCCGGATCGAGGACGTCCACAACACCCGGATCAAGGAGTGCGACCGGCTCGAAGCCTGCGCCGGGAACCTGCGCGCCCTCGGGGTCCCGGTCCTGCTCGGACGGGACTGGATCGAGATCCGGCCCCGCCGGCCCCGCCCGGCCCGCATCGCCTGCCACGGCGACCACCGCATCGCCATGGCCTTCAGCGTCACCGGCCTGCGCACCCCCGGCATCACCCTGGACGATCCCGGATGTGTGAAGAAGACCTTCCCCGGTTTCCACCGGGCGCTGGACGACCTCCGCAATTGCTGAGCCAGACCGTTGTGTCACGGCAGGGGCAGTTCGTAAGCTGACCGTTCGTAGGGGGTTGAAACGATTCAACCCCCAGGGGGAGGGACACCCCCTCCCGGCGCACATCGTCGTGCGCGTACGAAAGGACTCTCAGCCGTGGCCGAGGACAACAGAACCCCGCTGAGCCGCAGGCACCTGCTCGGCATCGTGACGGCGGCAGCGGCGGGGGCCTCCCTCCCGCTCGCCGCCACGAACGCCGTGGCGGCGGACGGCACGGCACCCGCCGGGCGCGGTCTGCCACCCGCGGACCTGCGGGTCAACTCCCGCCGCCGACCCCTGGGTACCGAGACCACGCCGGCGTTCAGCTGGGTGCCTTTGGTGGCCCGGCAGAGCGCGTACGAGATCGAGGTCGGCACCGGGCCCGGCAGGGCGGACGTCTGGCGCAGCGGGAAGGTGACGGGCCCCGACAGCGTCGAGGTGGCCTACCGGGGCGGCGCGCTGCGCTCCGAGCAGAGGTACTTCTGGCGCGTCCGCACCTGGGACGAGCACGGCACCCCCGGCGCCTGGAGCGAACCCGCCCCCTGGGAGACCGGCCTGCTCAAGGGCGAGAAGGACTGGGCGGGCGCGCGCTGGATCGGCGGACGGCAGCCGCAGGACCACGACTGGGAGGACCTGACCGCGACCGTCGTCTTCCGCGGCGGCGCCGACCCGGCCAGCGGGCTGGCCCTGCTGCTGCGCGCCGAACCCATCGGCAAGACCTGGGGCGAGGGCCTGAACTGGACCATCCGGCGAAGCGGCGACGCCATGCAGCTGGTCATGACGACCGGCCACTACGCCGGCAACACCTGGGTGGACGACGGCACCTCCGCACCGGACTGGGGCGTCGACCACTACGACCCGCAGAGCGAGACCAATCCCACCACCGCGGGCACCCGCAGCGTCCCCGTCGGCACCGTCACCCTCCCCGCGTCGGCCGGACTGACCAAGGACACCTGGGCGCTGCGCGATCACACCGTGGTGGTGACGGTGCGCGGGCTCACCGTCACCACCACGGTCAACGGCGTCGAGGCCGACCGCCGCACGCTCACCGGCGACCAGATCCGCCGGCACGGCAGCTTCGGCTTCGCCGGCGGCACCTCGGCCACCGTCCGCAGCGTCGAGGTCACCGGCACCGGCGCCCCCGACTTCTTCGCCGATCTCACCACGGGAGCCAACCCGTTCGAGGCCGGCATCGGCACCCTCGACGGACTGACCTTCCCGCCCAAGAACCCGTACGTCCCCAGCAAGAACGCCGTCCTGCCCATCGCCAACCCGGCACCGCTGCTCCGCCGCGCCTTCACACTGCCCCGCGGCCGGCACATCGCCCGGGCACGCCTCCACCTGAGCGCCGCGGGCAACGTCACCTGCACCGTCAACGGCGACCCGCTCACCGTCGACGGCCGGCGGGCGGACCGGGACGGCACCCAAGTGCCCCGGCTGCTCACCGACCAGAGCACCTACGACCGCACGGTCCTCTACGACACCTTCGACGTCACCGCACTGCTGCGGGCGGGCCGCGAGAACGTCGTCGCCGCTGAACTCGGGCGCGGCTGGTACGGGGTGACGACACCGCAGGAGTGGTACTGGCAGCTCGCCCCCTACGCTGGAGCGCCCCGGCTGCGGGCGAAACTCGTGGTGACGTACACCGACGGCTCGGCCACCACGCTCGTCACCGACGAGGACTGGCTCACCGCCGACGGGCCCACCACCTTCGACTCCGTCTACTCCGGGGAGAAGTACGACGGCCGACGAGCCGAAGAACTGGGGCAGTGGCGCTCGGCCGGCCACCGCACGGGAGGCGACTGGCGTCCGTGCACCGTGCTGATCCCACCGGGCAGTTGCTTCGGCCCCTCGCCGAAGTACCACGGCGCCCTGCCGGCCACCAAGGTCCCCGAGGGCTTCACACCGGCCGTCCTGCGGGCGCACGAGGCGGAGCCGGTGCTGGTCGACCAGATCCTGCGCCCCGTCTCACTCACCGAGTCCGCGCCCGGCTCCGGGACCTGGATCCTGGACTACGGGCAGATCCTCACGGGCTTCGTCCGTCTGCGGCTGACCGGGGTACGCCCCGACAAGGAAGGTCTCGCCCTCCGCGTCCGCGGCGGCAACCGGATCACCGGCGGCGACGGCACGGCAGGCGCACCGCTGTCCGTCGAGGAGGAGAACTTCCAGCACGACGCCGACCTCCAGACGCACTACTACACCCTCGGCAGGCGGCCGGAGCAGACCTGGGAACAGCAGTTCAGTCACTTCGGCTTCCGGTACCTGGAGGTCCGCAACCTCGAAGCGGTCCTCGGCCGCGCACCCGACCTGAAGCGCGACGCCGGCCTGCTGACCGTCGCCGTCGCCCGCTCCGGCTTCGCCCGCACCGGCACGTTCACCACGGACAACGCCCTGATCAACCGCATCCAGCGCAACCTGGAGTGGGCCGAGCAGAACAACCTGGTGCAAAAACCCACCGACACCCCGTCGCGGGAGAAGAACGGCTGGACCGGCGACGCCATGGCCAGCTCCGAGTCCCAGTCGCTCACCTGGGACGTCAACGGGGTCCTGACCACCTACCTGCGTCACTTCCCCGACGCCCAGATCTCCACCGGCCAGCTGCCCATGATCGTCCCCGTCGCCAAGGGCGGCTACGGCTACGACCGCACCCCCGGCTGGGAGGCGACGTGGAAGGCGGTGCCGGCCTGGGACTCCGCGTACTTCGTCATCCCGAAGGAGCTGTACGCCCACTACGGCAACAGCAGCCTGTTCGCCGAGCTGTACGACCACCAGGACACCCTTCTCACCTACTACGAGACGCTGTTCACCCCCGAGAACGACTACACGTTCGAAGCCTCCCTCGGCGCCTACTCCGGCGCGGAGAGCCCCGGCAGCAACGCCGTCATCAGCCTCGCCTTCTACATCCACTTCTGCGACTACATGGACGAGGTCGGCCGCCGCCTGGGCCGCACCGAACGCGCCGCCCACTACGCGCGGCTGGCGCGCACCCTGCGCAGGGCGTTCATCGCGAACTACTGGGACGCCCGGCAGGGCCACTTCACCAAGGGCAGCATCTCCAGCGAGAACACCCTGGCCATCGCCTTCGACCTGGTTCCCGGCTCGGACCTGGACCCCGACGACCCGCGCCATCTGGCGGGCACGAAGACACTCGCTCAGAACAAGAAGGCCCTCGCGAAACTGCTCGCCGACCGCATCGCGGGCGCGGACCACCACCTCCAGAACGACATGTACGGCTCGCGCTACGAGTTCAACATCCTCAGCGAGTACGGCTACACGGACATCGCCCTCAAGGCCGTCACCCAGACCGGCGTCCCGGGCTACGTCCACCAGATCGCCAAGGGCGCCACCTCACTGTGGGAGCAGTGGACCGACCGGCTCTCCGTCAACCACCACTACCGCTCCAACGTGGCCACCTGGTTCTACCAGAGCCTGGCCGGCATCAAGCCCACCTCGACCGCCTACGAAACGCTGCGCATTCGCCCGCACATCCCCTCGGTTGCGGTCAACAGCCGTGTGCCGAAGGACATTCAGGACACCGACCTGGCACCCGCCACGCTCGACCATGTCAGCGCCCGCATCGACACCGTGCGCGGCAGGGTCGCCTCCCGGTGGCACCGCCGTTCGGACGGCAGGGTCGAGCTCGCGGTCACGATCCCGTACAACACCGAGGGCGAGATCTGGGTACCCACTCAGGGCAAGCCGGTCACGGCACCCCGGGGGGTCACCTTCGTCCGCGACGACACCTGCGGGCAGGCCGCCTACAAGGTCTACCGGGCCCGAGCGGGTTCGTACCGCTTCAACGCCGGCTGATCCGGCCGGCCCGGGCCCGTCGGCCCGGGCCTCGGTCCGGTGTGCACCGAGGCCCTCAAGGGGCCGCCGCCCGCCGCTGTGTCACCGGTCGCGCCAGGCGAGCGTCGCCGACGCCGTCTTCCAGGGGCCCTTGAGCTCCGTGGCCCCGCCCGTCGCCAGGTCGATGATCCCCACCTTGCCGTCACCCGTCACATAGGCGACGGTGCCGGCTCCGGCGCGCGGGTCCACGGTGACCGGCCCGCCGGCGGGGCGGGAGAGCGGGCCGCCCTTGCCCACGGCGAGCGGCATCGACCGTCGCTTCACGGTGGCACCGGTCTTGCCGTCGACCCTGGTCACCAGATAGTCGTACGTGCCCGTGTCGGGCGATACGGGTACGGCGCCGACGAGTTGGCAGGTGCCCGGGAGGAACGCCCAGAAGGCCCCCCGGTCGGCGAGCCGGGTGGCGGTGAGGTCCTTGCCGGCCGTCTGCGGGTTGTCGGCGTAGTCCCGGTAGGCCAGCGCCCGCGAGTCGACGAGCAGCGGCCGGCCCGGCTTGCGGGCCGAGTTCGGCACGGGCGAGGGGGTGACCGAGACGGACTGCTCCGGGTGGAAGTCGAGCAGCACGCGGTCGCGGCAGGCGCCGCTTGCGGTCCACCGGGCGAGCAGCTTGGTCAGTTCGGGTTTCTTCGTGTCGACGCGGGCCACGATGGTCGTGTCCGCTTCGGCGGCGCCGATCGATTCCGCCGTGTCCTCGCCCAGACCGTCGAAGGCCAGGCGCTTGTTGTCGATCCACTGCGCGCAGGTGATGTCGGAGGCGGCCGCCACATCGTGGTAACTCGGCGCGGAGGCGAGGTTGTTGAGGTCCCGCTGTCCTTCGCGCCACTGGGACACGGGACGGCCGGACACCAGGCGCCCCGTGCCCGAGGCGTCGTAGACGAACACACCGCGCTCGACGGTGAACGCCACATGCTTCCCGTCGGGCGACCAGGTCGAACAGAGCGAATCGTCGGCCATGCCGGGGTCGGTGGCGCGCTCCTCGCCGATGCTGCCCGCGGTGTGGGCGGCGTGGGCCTGGCCGGTGCCGATGTCCTTGACGTACATGATGCCGCGTGACACATAGGCCAGATGACGGCCGTCGGGGGAGAGCGAGACGGAGGCCACGGGCAGGTTGGCGGCGGTGTCGCTGAGCAGGGGCCGCGCGGAGCCGTGGGTCACCTGCCACACCGTCGCCGAGCCGTCCTCGGCCGTGCCGGCGACGAAGAGCGTGCCCGTCACGTCGGGCGCCGCGATGTCCGGCGGCTCGGGGCCCGAGGAACAGGCACTCAGCGTCAGCAGCGCCACTGCCATGGAGGCGGCTGCCTGTATGAGTCTGACGGGGCGGGTCACGGTGGTCGGCTCCGATCGGCTTCGGTTTCGCGTGCACTGTGCACCGACTATATTCCGGGCCGGCCCTGCGACTTGCGCGTTCGGCCCGGCCCACCCGGGGCCCGGGCAGGAGCGAGATCACCGCCTGACAGGCCGCGCTCTTCGCCGGTCGCCCGGACAAAGTCCCCGGCAGGTCGCCATGGTGCACGCACAACGGCAGCTCACCGCGGCACTCGACGCCCTGGACCGCGCCTTCGCCCGTGCAGCGCCCTTCGCGGTCACGGGCTGCGCCTCTTGCCACGCGGAGCAGGACCTCATCGAGCTGTCCGGCCCGCTCCACTCGATGTCCGACGACCTGGTGTCCGCTGCCGCGGCCGAGGTGCCCAGCCACGGGGAGGACTTCGCACGCCTCGGCTGACCGACGGCCTCAAGGCGGCGGGGGCACTACGAGATGGCCCGGAGCCGGCCCTGGGGGCGGCGGAGTCGGTCCAGCTCCTGCGCCGTCCGGTCGTCCGCGGCCAGGAAGACGACCAACTGCTGTGCGTCGGTGGGAAGTTCCAGCGTCTCGCGGACCATGCGGAGTTCTGGCCCGGCCGGGTGGTTGAGCCGGAGCACTCCGCGCGGCGGGATCGCGTGGCCGTGCAGACGGCGCGTGAAGTCGGGGCCGGCCACCGGGGCGAGCTGTGCGGTGAACCACTCGGCGTTCTCGACGGACGGACCACGCCACAGGTCGAAGGCCCGCTCGTCGGCGACCGCCTCCCAGTCGGCGAAGAACGCCCTGGCGCGGGGGTCGGTGAAGACGTAACGGGTGAGGTTCGGGCCATCGGCGTCGAGCAGCCCGGTGCCGCCGGTCAGGGACGCGAATCCGCTGGTGTGGGCGAGCACGTCGCCCAGCCGGTTGGTCACCATGGCGATGCCCGGTTCCAGGAGCCGGAGCATCTGCCGGACGGACGGTCGCACGTCCCGGCTCGGCGGCGCGGGCCGGGTACGGTCGGAACACACACCCCCGGTGATCTTCGCGAGGTAGCGCAGATGGTCGCGCTCCGGCGGGCCGAGGCTGAGCGCGTCGGCGAGCGCGTTCACCACGGCCACCGAGGGATTGCGGTCACGGCCCTGCTCGATGCGGGTCAGATACTCGACGCTGATTCCGGCCCGTGCCGCGAGGTCCACCCGGCGCAGCCCCGGCGACCTGCGGCGGCCGTGATCCGGCAGCCCCAGCGACTCGGGCTGGATGCTGTCGCGCTTGGCCCGGACGAAATCCCCCAGTGGCGTACCCATGAGCCGAGGATACGGCGCCGCCGGCGGGCCGAGGGTGGCCCTGTCAGGGCCAGCCTGAGCACGGTCTGGCTGCGGCCGGGCGAAGGCCCGACCGTGATGGGCATGAACAACACACACAAGCTGGTGATCATCGTCGGCAGCGTCCGCGAGGGCCGGTTCGGCCCGGTGGTGGCGGCGTGGGTCGCCGAACAGGCCCGGCTGCACGGTGGTTTCGATGTGGACGTCGTCGATCTCGCCGAGTTCGACGTCCCGTTGACCCTGCCCGCCGTGTCACCGAAGGCCGCCGGCGCCGACTACCCGCGCCCGGCCGGCCTTGCGGGTCTGACGTCGGCCCTGGCGGGCGCCGACGCGTTCATCGTGGTCACACCCGAGTACAACCACAGCTATCCCGCGTCCCTGAAGGCGGCCATCGACTGGCACTTCACCCAGTGGACGGCCAAGCCCGTCGCGTTCGTCAGCTACGGCGGAGCGGCGGGCGGCCGGCACGCGGTGCTGCACCTGGAGAATGTGCTGACCGAGTTGCACGCCGTGACCGTCCGCGACGGACTGGTCTTCCCGAACTACTACACCGCCTGGCAGGACGGCAGGCCGCTCGATCCCGCGGCCGCCGGATACGCCAAGACCCTGCTCGACCAGCTGACCTGGTGGGCGGGCGCACTCCGCACGGCACGCGCGTCCGCCCCCTATCCGGCCTGAGACCTGCGCCGACGGCACACCGCCCAGGCACGGTGGGCCGCTCAGGATCCGCGCGTTCACCCCGTGAAGAAAATGGTGCTATGAACAGATGGTGAAGCGATTTTTACCGCCGATACCGGCGGTGGCTCCGCCGTCTCTCCGCAGGTCCGGCGCGTGATCGGTACGGTTCCGCGAGCCCGGACCGCGGCTGCGGTGTCCGGCGGGCGGACCGGCGCGCCGGGCCGGGGCCGGCCGCCGGTCCGGGCTCGGGACTGCGCTCCCTGCTCAACCTGGGCAGCGCGGCCGGGCAGGTGTTCGTCGCGCAGGTCCTCATCGTGGTGTTGCTGGTCGCGGCCGGAGTGGTCGCCCTCGTGCTGCTCGCGCAGCAGTACAGCACGCGGGAGGCGCAGCAGAAGTCGGTGACCGCCGCCGAGACGTTCGCGAACTCGCCGGGCGTGGTGGCGGCGCTGGACGGCCGGAATCCCACGGCGGCGCTGCAACCGCGCGCGGAGGCGGCCCGGAAACGGGCGGGTGTCGACTTCCTCGTCGTCATGAACACCCACGGGATCCGCTATACGCATCCCTTCCCGGGGGCGATCGGGAAGAAGTTCACCGGCACCATCGGGCCCTCGCTGGCGGGCCGCGTCACCATTGAGCGCTCACAGGGCGGACCGCCGCTGCCCGGGGGCAGCGGCCCGGCCATCCAGGCGATCGTCCCGGTGTTCCGGGACAACGGCTCGATCGCCGGCCTGGTCTCCGCCGGGGTCAAGGTCCAGAACGTGTCCCGACTGGCCCGGCAGCAGCTTCCGATCGTCCTCGGCACCGGTGCGGGCGCCCTCGTCGTGGCGACGGCCGGGACGGTGCTGGTCTCCCGGCGGCTGCGACGGCAGACGCACGGACTCGGGCCGATGGAGATGACACGGATGTACGAGCACCATGACGCGGTGCTGCACGCGGTCCGGGAGGGCGTGCTCATCGTCGCGGCCGACGGGCGGTTGCTGCTGGTCAACGACGAGGCACAGCGACTGCTCGATCTGCCGGCGGACGCGGAGCGGCGGCACGTGGGTGACATAGGTCTGGACAGCGGGACGGCGCGGCTGCTGGCGTCGGGCGAGCCGGTCACCGACGGAGTGCACCTGGCCGGGGACCGGCTTCTCGCGGTGAACAAGCGGCCGACCGCCCCGTTCGGGGGGCAGGCGGGCCATGTGGTGACGCTGCGGGACACCACGGAGCTCGCGCAGGTGTCGGGGCGGGCGGAAGAGGCACGGGGCCGGCTGAAACTGCTGTACGACGCCGGAATGCGGATCGGGACCACGCTGGACGTCGTCCGCACCGCGGAGGAACTGGCGGACGTGGCGGTGCCGCGGTTCGCCGACGGCGTCGTCGTCGACCTCCTGGACGCGGTGCTGCAGGGGCGCGACCCGGGCAGCGAGCAGGTGCGGCGGATGCGGCGCACGGCGATCAGCGGCCGGTTCGACGGGCTGCCGCTGACTCCGCCGGGTGAGCCGGTCACGTTCCCGCCGACGACACCGCAGGCGCGGGCGCTGGAGCGCAGGCGGGCGGAACGCGAGGCCGATCTGCGCCATGCGACGGGATGGCAGGCGCACCACCCCGACCTGGCACGCAGCGCGCTGGAGCACGGATGGCACTCGCTGGTCACGGTGCCCCTGCAGGCCAGGGGCGTGGTGCTGGGGCTGGCGAGTTTTTGGCGTGCGGGGGATTCGCCGGCCTACGCGGAGGAGGACGTGTCGTTCGCGGAGGAGCTGGCGGCGCGGGCGGCCACCTGTCTCGACAACGCCCGGCGGTTCACGCGCGAGCACACGACGGCCGTGACGTTGCAGCGCAGCCTGCTGCCGCGGGGGCTGCCGCAGCAGAACGCCCTGGACATCGCCTGGCGGTATCTGCCCGCACAGGCGGGCGTCGGCGGGGACTGGTTCGATGTGATCCCGCTCCCCGGGGCGCGGGTCGCGATGGTGGTGGGCGACGTGGTCGGCCACGGTCTGCACGCCGCGGCGACCATGGGGAGGCTGCGTACGGCAGTGCACAACCTGTCCGCCCTGGACCTGCCCCCCGACGAACTGCTGGGCTTTCTCGACGAACTGGTGGCGCAGATGGACGCCGGCGACAGCGATACGGAGGTCGGTCAGGAGGTCACCGGGGCCACCTGCCTCTACGCGATCTACGATCCGGTGCCCGGATCATGCACCATCACGCGCGCCGGACACCTCGGCCCAGCCCTGATCCACCCGGACGGCACCGTCATGTTTCCCGAGACCCCCCTCTCACCGCCGCTCGGGCTGGGCAGCGGTCTCCCCGTCGAAACCGCCACCCTCAAGCTGCCGGAAGGCAGCCGGCTGGTCCTGTTCACCGACGGATTGATCGAAGACCGTCACCGAGACCTCGACACGGGCCTGCGTATTCTGCGGGACGTTCTCGCCCAGCCGCACCGGACCCCGGAACAGACGTGCCGGGCGGTGGTCGAGGCGCTGCTGTCCGGGCATCCACGAGACGATGTCGCCCTGCTCGTCGCTCGCACCCGCGTCGTCAGGCCCGACCAGGTCTGCGAATGGGACGTTCCCTCCGACCCGGCGGTGGTTTCCCGTATCCGCTCCGACGTCGGCCGCCGGCTGGAGACCTGGGGCCTGGACCAGCTCGCCTTCGCCACCGAGCTGATCACCAGCGAGTTGGTCACCAACGCCATCCGGTACGGCACCCAGCCCATCCGGCTGCGTCTCCTGCATGACCGCGACCTCATCTGCGAGGTCTCCGACGGTGCCAGCACCTCGCCGCATCTGCGCCGGGCGGCCACCACCGACGAGGGCGGCCGCGGCCTGTTCCTGATCGCCCAGTTCGCCCAGCGCTGGGGGACCCGCCACACCGCCCACGGCAAGATCATCTGGACCGAGCAGTCCACCGCCGGCGGGGCCACGGCACCTGGCGACGACCTGGCCGACGCGCTCCTCGATCAATGGGACGAATGAGAAAGGCCCCTTTGCGCCGCACGGATCCGCCGCCGTGAGCCCTGCCGTCATGGGACCGACACCTCGCCGTGCGGGTCGGGCGGCCCGGGCGACCCGTCGGGGACCGGCGCCACGCTCTCACCGGGCGCCGACGGGCCCAGGGCCGGCCGTGGCCGCGGGACGGCACGTCACCTGTGTCAGCGGCGGATGAGCCCGAGGTCGGTGGCGGTGGCGACGGCGGCGGTGCGGGAGTCGACGCCGAGTTTCGTGTAGATGCGGGTGAGGTGGGACTTGACGGTGCCCTCGGTGAGGTGGAGGCGGCGGCCGACGGCCTGGTTGGACAGGCCGTCGGCGACCAGAGTGAGAACGTCGGTCTCGCGCCGGGTCAGGGCGGCGCCGGGTGTGCGCAGCCGGCTCATCAGCCGCTCGGCGACCGCGGGGGCCAGGGTGGTCCGGCCGACGGCGGCGGTGCGCACCGCGGCGGCCAGGTCCTCGGGAGGGGCGTCCTTGAGGAGATATCCGGTGGCACCCGCTTCGATGGCGGGCAGGGTGTCCGCGTCGGAGTCGTACGTGGTGACGACCAGAACACGGGGAGCGCCCGGCCGGGCGGTGATCCGGGCGGTGGCCTCGGCACCTCCCATGCCCCTGCCGAACTGCAGGTCCATGAGGACGACGTCGATGCCGCCCGCGGCGGCGCGGGCCACGGCGTCCTCGGCCGTGGCGGCTTCCGCCACGATGACGATGCCGGGTTCGGTCTCCAGGACGGCGCGCAGCCCGGCCCGCACCACGGGGTGGTCGTCGGCCAGGAGCAGACGGATGGGTGTGTCGGTCACGGGCGGGCCTCGGCCTCGGGTTCGGGTTCGGCGGATGGGGCGAAAGGCAGCCGGGCGGACAGGGCCGTGCCGTGGCCGGGGGCGGATTCCAGGGTCAGGGTGCCGCCGAGCGCGTGCATGCGGGCGCGCATGGCCGCCAGACCGAAGCCACCGCTTCCCGGGTCGGGTGTGAGCACCTGCGCGGGGTCAAAACCCGCACCGTCGTCGACGACGGCCAGGGTGATGTGCTCGCCGAGGTAGGTGAGGGTGACCTCCGCGGTGGTGGCGAAGGCGTGGCGGACGGTGTTGGCCAGCGCGGACTGGGCGACGCGCAGCAGGGCGACCTCGTGCGCGGTCGGCAGCGGGGCCGCAGGGCCGGCGAGGTGGAAGCGCGCGACGAGCCGGTGGCGGGCGCCGACGCCGGCGCACAGGCGTTCCAGGGCGTCGGCGAGGGTGCTGCCGTCCAGGGCGGGCGGGGTGAGGGCGGCGACAAAGCGGCGGGCCTCGGCGAGATTGTCCGCGGCGGCCAGACGGGCCGCCCGCACATGGCGTTCGGCGGCGTCGGGCCGGGCGGGCAGGGAGCGTTCGGCGGCCCGCAGGAGCAACTGGATGCTGGACAGTCCCTGGGCGAGGGTGTCGTGGATCTCCCGGGCCAGCCGCTCACGTTCGGCCAGCACCCCGGCGGTGTGCTGCGCCTGGGCCAGATCGGCGCGGGTGGCGGTCAGCTCCTCGATCAGTCGCCTGCGGTGTTCGCTCTCCCGGTACAGGGCCCGGTATCCCCACACCACGACGACCGCCACGGCGGCGCCCAGAGCGGGACCGATCACCATGGCGACGCTGAAGGAGCCCTGATGGGCGGCGAAGGCGGTGACCGCGGCCAGCGCGGTTGCGGCCACGGCGACGAGTCCGCCGCGCCGGGGCAGCAGATGGAGGTGGAGGAAGTACAGCGGGAAGGCCACCCACACGCCGTCGGGGGACAGGGCCAGCAGCGCCAGCCAGCCGGCGCCCACGGCGGCCAGCCATCCGGCGGCGGCCCGCCGGGAGCGGCGCACCCGGGGCAGGATCGGCCCGGTCATGTACACCACGGCGCAGGCCGCCGTCATCGCGAGGATCCACCCGGCGTGCGGCCGGCTGTCGGCCAGAGCGCGGGCGCCGGCCAGCACGAGCAGGCCGATGACCAGCAGGTGCAGGCACCAGGCCAGGGCACGGCCGGTCGGGGTCGGGGCAGGGGCATCAGGGTTCACAGCCCTCCCAGCCTAAGGAAACAGCCTCCGTGCGGCCTCCATCGAAAGTCACAACCCGTGCGATGCCCATCGATCCGCGAAGTGCGCTCCCCTGCCAGAGGCCCGACCGCGGTCCCCCGGGGGACGGTGGGGGCGTACCGCGTCATCACCCGAAAGGTCAGGTCAAGGCCGTGTTCGTCGCCTGGAGAGATCTGAGGTTCGCCAAGGGGCGCTTCGCCCTGATGGCGACCGTCATCGTGCTGATCACTGTGCTGGTCGGTCTGTTGTCCGGGCTGACCGCCGGGCTGGGCCGGCAGAACGTCTCCGCCATCACCGGCCTGCCCGCCGGCGAGATCGCCTTCGACGCGCCCGGGGACGGGCAGGCGCTGTCGTACACCGACTCCACCGTCACCGAACGACAGTGGCAGCAGTGGGCCGGGACGCCCGGCGTCACCCGGGCCGAGCCGCTGGGCATCACCACCACCAAGGCCACCGCGGGTCGCACGAGCGCCGGTGTCTGCGTCTTCGGCGTCCGGCCCGGCTCCCGTCTCGCTCCGGACGGCGGCACGATCGAGGAGGGCGCGGTGGTGCTGTCGACCACGGCCGCCGACGACCTCGGTGTGGGCTCCGGCGACCGCCTCACCCTCGCCGGGCAGCGGCTGACGGTGGCCGCCGTGCGCGGCGACGCCTCCTTCAGCCACACTCCGGTGATCTGGACCAGCCTCGACGACTGGCGGAGGATCGCGCCGCCGACGGGCGGAAGCGGCGGTCCGACCGCGAGCGTGATCGCCCTGAACACCGCCTCCGGCGTCGACGTGGCGGCGGCCGACCGCGCCGCGGGCACGAAAACGGTCTCCAGGGACGACTCGCTGTCCGCGATCGGTTCCTACACCGCCGAGAACAGCTCGCTGCAATTGATGCGCGGCTTCCTGTTCGCGATCTCCGCATTGGTCATCGGCGCCTTCTTCACGGTGTGGACGATCCAGCGCGGTGGCGACGTCGCCGTGCTGAAGGCCCTCGGTGCCTCCACCGCCCATCTGCTGAAGGACGCCCTCGGCCAGGTCCTTGTCCTTCTCACCGGCGGAACCCTGATCGGCACCGGCATCGCCGTCGGCGTCGGCGCCGCCCTGGCCGACTCCGCCGTGCCCTTCGTCCTCACCCCCGCCACGGTCCTCGCCCCGGCCGCCGTGATGATCCTGCTCGGCGCGCTCGGCGCCGCCCTGGCCGTCGGCCGCATCACCTCCGTCGACCCGCTGACCGCACTGGGGAGCGCCCGATGAGCCTGAACCTGACCGGCATCACCCTCACCTACCCCGACGGCGACGTGCGGCTGACCGCCCTCGACCACATCACCCTCGACGTCCCCGACGGCACCCTGACCGCCGTGGTCGGTCCGTCCGGCTCCGGCAAATCCAGCCTGCTGGCCATCGCCGCCACCCTCATCACCCCCGACGCCGGCACCGTCACCATCGACGGCACCCCCACCACCGGCATGACCCGCCGTGAACTCACCGACCTGCGCCGCCACCGGATCGGCATGGTCTTCCAGCAGCCCAACCTGCTGCCCTCACTCACCGCGGCCGAACAACTCCAGGTCATGGCCCATATCGACGGCCGCCCACCGGCCAGGGCCCGCGGCCGGGCCATGGAACTCCTCGACGCGGTCGGCCTCGCAAGCCACGCGCACCGCCGCCCCCACCAGCTCTCCGGCGGCCAGCGCCAGCGCGTGAACATCGCCCGCGCGCTGATGAACGACCCCACCGTCCTCCTGGTCGACGAGCCCACCAGCGCGCTCGATCACGCACGCGGAGCCGCCGTCGTCGACCTGATCACCCGCCTCACCCGGCAACGGGCCACCGCCACCGTCCTGGTCACCCACGACCGCGCCCACCTCACCGCCGTCGACCGGATCGCCGAGGTCCACGACGGACGACTCGACCCGCCGGCCCCGTCCCGCTGAACACCGCACGGAGTCTTCGGACCGCCAGGGGGCGCCGCCGGGAGCGACCACCGCGACGGCGACGGGCTGCGACCGCACACGTGGACACGGTCAAGCGCGCCCCCGGGGAGCGGCGCCCGCCGGCTCGGCCGCCCATGCCGATCCGCACACGTTGCACGCACCGCTCGACCTGTTTGATCCTGGAGACAGACCGGCCCTTTGCTCGCCCGCCGTTCGTGCCGCTCGTGCCGGTCGTCCGGAGGTGGGTCCGTGACTGAGGCGACCGGCAGGGTGGCACTGGTGACCGGGGCCGGCAGCGGGATCGGCGCGGCCAGCGCGCGGCTGCTGGCCGCCCGGGGAATGCGGGTGGCGGTCGACTACCTCCACAACGGCGCGGCGGCCGAGGAGGTCGTCGCCGGCATCAGGGCCGCGGGCGGCCAGGCGATGGCCGTGCGGGCCGATGTACGCGATCCGGTGGCGGTCGGGAACATGATCGAGCGGGTCCAGGCGTCCTGGGGCGGCATCGGTGTGCTCGTGAACAATGCGCTCACCCCGTACGCGATCAAGCCGTTCAGGGACATGACCTGGGAGGAACTGAGCCGCAAACTCGACGACGAGATGCGCGCCGCGTTCATGGTCACCAAGGCCGTGCTGCCCGCCATGACCGACCAGGGCTGGGGACGGATCATCTTTCTCGGCACCGGCCTCAGCCGGCGGCCCCGGGCGGGCATGATCGCCCTGGGCACGGCCAAGGCCGCCCTCGCGCAGTTCGCCCGGTACCTCGCCCAGGAACTGGGCCCGCAGGGCATCACCGTCAACGTCGTCGAGCCCGGCCCGGTCGAGGACACCCGGATGGCACACGTGCCGGACGAGGAACACAGGCGGCGGCAGATAGCCGCCACCCCCCTGGGCCGGCTGGCACACCCGGAGGACATCGCCTACGCCGTCGCCTTCTACGCGAGCGAGGACAACGCCTTCATGACCGGCACCACGGCCGCGGTCAACGGCGGGATGGCCATGTACTGACGCCCCGCCGGCCCCGCACACCCGGACCACGCGGCCCCGCGACCGACGCGACCCGAGGAAGAGCGTTCATGCACCCGATCGATCTCACCCACGCCGGGCGGGGCCCGCACGAGGAAGCGGTCGCCCAGCCGGCGGCACCGCCGTCCAGGCACACAGCTCCCACAGGACCCTTATGCGCCACCGGCGTTGAGAGAAGGGGATCGCCATGAAGTTCGCAGTGATCGGCGGGACCGGACTGATCGGGTCCCGTGTCGTGGAGAACCTGAACGCGGCCGGGCACCGAGCCGTCCCGCACTCCCTGTCCACGGGGGTGGACCTCATCACCGGCCAAGGGCTGGAAGCAGCCGTGGCGGACGCCGATGTCGTCGTCAACCTGACGAACTCGCCGACCTTCGACGACGCATCGCTCGGCTTCTTCCAGACCTCGATGGACAACCTTCTCGCGGTGAGCGAGAAGGCCGGCGTCGGGCACTTCGTCATCCTTTCGATCGTCGGCGTGGACCGGGTGCCCGAACTGGTCTACTACCGCGCGAAGGTGCTTCAGGAAGACATCCTCAAGGCCGGTCCGATCCCGTATTCCATCGTCCGGGCCACACAGTTCATGGAGTTCATGGGCGCCACCCTGTCCATGACCGCCGACGGCGACACCGTCCGGCTGCCGCGCACGCCCATCCAGCCGATCGCCGCGGCGGACGTCGCCGGTTGCGTCGCCGAGGTCGCCGCGGGCAGGCCGCTGAACGCAGTCCTCGACATCGCCGGGCCCGATGTCTTCCCCCTCGACGAACTCGGCCGCCTCACCCTGACCGCCCAGCGCGACAGCCGCTCCGTCGTCACGGACGACACCGCCGGCATGTTCGCCGCCGCCCGCGGCGATGTCCTCACCGCTCCCAAGGGCGCCCGCATCGCCCCCACCCACTACACCGACTGGCTGTCCTGACCGCCGCCTCAGCGGGGAACGGGCGGCGGCACACCGGGTTTTCGGATGCCCGATGATGGAGGGCATGACGAACCGCACGTCCGTGCCCGGGGCGGCGGCGCGCCCCGGGCCGCCGCACCTGGCCGGCCTGACCGAGCCGGCCGACCGTCCCTGTCATGTGTCCGAGCATGTGTGGGCCGGACTGCTGGAGGCCGGCTGGGCCGCACGGCTGCGGTCCGAGGACGGCCGGACCCGGTTCAGGCTGCACTACTACGGGGAGCGGTTCGAGGACCTGATCGTCGGTGACGCATTGCCCGCGCTGGTGTACGCGGTCACCGGCTCGGGGCAGCGGATTCTGCTGTTCGACGGCGCGGTGCACGGCCATGACGCGATGTTCTGCGACCGGTGGGACGAAGACGCCCTGCGCACGCGCCGCGCCGACCAGGTGTATGTCGACGCCGACGGCGAGGACACCTTCGAGCTGGTGGTCTGGGTCGGCTACAACATCGACTGGGAGGAGGAGCGGGAGTTCTTCGTGGACGCCGACGCTCTCGACCTCGTCACGCTGGTCGACGGCCGTCGCATCCCGTTCGAGACCGCCCGGCACGCCGCCTTCGACGCGCTGTCCCTGTTCGCCACGAACGCCCGGGGACGGGCCGTGGACGTCGTCTCGGAGGAACTGGCCTGACCGGCACCCGGCCCCGCGGCCTTCGACGCCAGTTCAGTTCCGCCCAGGCGCTCGTCTCCCTCGTGCGCCGCCGCGGAGGTCTTGACCCTGCCCGAAGGTGAAGGCGGAGGGTGTCTCGAAAGACCACCGAGACGCGCACGCTTGGCTTCGTTCGAGACCTGGCAGAGAGGACCCCGCATGGACGTCGACGCTCTCCTGGCAGAGCAAAGGGCCTACTACAAGGCGGGGGCGGCCGAATACGACCGCCACTGGGCAGACCGCGAAGACCTGAAGGAACTGCTCGCTGCCGTCGATGAACTCCCCATTGCCGGAGACGTGTTGGAGCTGGCCTGCGGAACGGGCCAGTGGACCGGGAGGCTCGCGGCGCGGGCACGGTCGGTGACGGCTGTCGACGCGGCAGCGGAAGCGCTGGCGCTGGCTCAGGCGCGTACGGCGTCCCCCACCGTCCGGTTTCTTGAGGCCGACCTGTTCGAGTGGCGGCCGCTTCGGCGCTACGACACCGTCTTCTTCGCGTTCTGGCTCTCCCACGTCCCACCCAGCCGCCTGCCGGACTTCTGGAACATGGTCGCCGCCGCGCTCGCGCCGGGCGGCAAGGCGGTCTTCATCGACGACGGCCCCGGCATCGCGGCCCAGGAGGAAGTCCTCGGCGACCAGCCGGCCCCTGCGGTGCTGCGCCGCCTCGACAACGGCACCGAGTACCGCATCGTGAAGGTGTTCCATGACGTCCGCACGCTCACGGACCAGCTCACAGCGAGCGGGTGGCGGGCCCGCATCCGCCCGGTGGCCGGCAACTTCATCGCCATCGCGCAACCGCCGGCCCAGGCTGTCGGTCCGGCTCGGCCGTGAGAACCCTTGCCGGGTCGGGCGGTTGCCGCTGATCCGTCGAGAACCCGCGCGGGCAGCCGCAGGCGGCCCGTGGCCGCCGGACGCGCCACGCTCCGAAGACCGGCGCCGTGAACCGGCGCCGGTCCGTCGAGATCAGCCGCGCGAACGTCCGCCACGGCTACGGGCGTCGGCCCCGGCCCACGGGCCGGCCTGTCACCGGTCGCGCGCCAGGGAGAGGAGTTCCGCGAACAGGCCCCCGGCGTGTGTCAGGTCGTCGTACGTGCCCTGTTCGGTGACCCGGCCCTTGTCCATGACCAGGATGCGGTCGGCGAGCCGGGTGTTCTCCAGTTGGTGGGTGACGACGATCGTCATGCGGTCGGCGGCGATCCGCTTGATCTGAAGGAAGACGGCGTGCTCACCGCGGGCGTCCATCTGCGAGGTCGGCTCGTCCAGGATCAACAGGGGGGTCTGCCGGTAGAGCGCGCGGCCGCACACGAGCCGCTGCCACTGCCCGCCGGACAGTTCGGCACCGCCCCACAGCTCCTTGGCGAGGAGGGTGTCGAGCCGCCGGGGCAACTTCTCGATCGCCTCGCGCATCCCGACGGCATCGACCACGTCCCACACCGGTCCGTCGTCGTACGTCTTCGGCTGGCCCAGGGTGATGTTCTCGCGGGCGCGCAGCGGCCAGCAGGCGAACCCCTGCGGGACCAGCGCGGTGCGTTTCCACAGGGCGTCGGCATCGACCTGGGCGAGATCGACGCCGTCCCACAGGACGCGGCCCTTGTCGGGAAGCAGAATCCCGGTGAGGAGTCTGGTCAGGGTCGACTTCCCCGAGCCGTTCTCGCCGACGATCGCCAGGATCTCGCCACGGCGCAGCGACAGCGAGACCCCCGCGACGGCCGGTTCCTGCTTGCCGGGGTACTGGTACACGACGTCGTCCAGGCGGATCTCGTCCACGTGTTCCGGGACGGTCGAGTCGCCCCGCCGCTGGGCGCGTTCACCGGCCATGTCGAGGAAGGACCGCATGTCGGCCAGGTAGAGCGAGGTGTGGAACATGGCGGCGCCGTGGACGACGCACTGGGAGAGCGCCGCCAGTGTGGTCTGGACGGCGACGACGGCGGTGGCCGCGACGGGCAGGGCGACCCGGCCGGTGGTCGCGAGCCAGGCGAGGACGGCCCATGCGCACAGCAGGAAGACCCCGCCCAGGGCGCTGGTCGCCAGGACGATGCGGAGCATCCGTGGAGCCGCGGTCAAGGTGCGCCGGTCGATCCGGTCGGACAGGGCGCGGTACCAGTAGACGAGGTAGCCGGTCATGCCGTTGGCGCGGACCTCGTCGCCGTAGCGGGAGTAGGTGGCCCACCAGCGCATCATGGAGCGCACGTTGCGGTCGCCCAGGTTGAGGTAGTGGGTCTCGTAGTCGACGCGTGCGGTCAGCACGGCCCCGGCGCCGGCCGGGAGCACGGCCAGCAGGAGCAGGGGCAGCATCAGCGGGTGCAGCGCGGTGATCACTCCGCTGGCGGCGATCATGCGGATCAGGGCGGACATGAACCGTTGGGCGTCCTGCACCATCATCCGGGTCCGGGTGACACCGACTTCGGCGGCCTCCTGCCGGTCGGCGAATCCGGCGTCCCCGTACGCGGAGGACTCCACGCGGCACACGGCGGTGACGAGGGCGATGTCCGCTTCGGTCATCAGCACAGGAGTGATACGGCCGTCGGCGTACGAGGACAGGGCGCTGCTGACGCGGCCGACGGCCGCGGCCGCCGTCACGACGATCAGGGCGGGCAGTGCGGTGTGCAGCCGTTCGGAGACCGTGCCGGCACCCAGGATGCGGGTCATCGCCTGTGCGGTGAAGGCGAGGACGACGGCTGCCGCGACGCCGGTCAGCACCTGGCAGACGAGGAGGAGCAGGACGCCCGTCCTGTCGACGGCCCATGCCATCCGGGCCGTGTGCCCGAGCACCGAGGGGAGGCGTCGGCACATGGCCCCGAAACCGGCGTCCGCCAGCGGGTTCTTGCCGAACTTTCCCTCGAAGGTGATGCTGGCCGGTGGTGGAGGGGGCGGCGTCTTGGCGTCGGCGGTCGAGGTGTCAGTCACAGTCACCCGCATCCCTTCGAGGGTCCGTGCCGCGCCCGGACGGCTCGGCGGTGCACGGCATAACGACCCGTCGACGGAATCGAACGCGCTCGCTTTCGGACGCGCTGGGGGCCTTGAAACGCAAGGGCTCGAACGCGTGGACGCTGCGCGGGGGCCGTCGGGGGACGGCGGGGCTTGGCCGAATCGCCGCTGCCTGAAACAGGAGTGGCGGATGAGGTTTCCGACGGTCGATCGGCTCACGACGACAGCGGCGATCCCCGCCGTTCCATCGCCGCCGCCGAGCGCCGCTGACACGTTTCTCGTCCCAGCTCATCGCACTTCGCACTGCGCACTTCGCTCACCGGTCATCGCTCCACACCCACTCGCGTCCCATATGTACCGAGTTATCGCTAGGAGTCGTCCCATGCCCCGCCTCGGCACGGGACGCCGAGCGGGTGGGTGCCCCCAGCGCCTGGGCCGAACAGGTCGGCTGGGCCGGCCTGTTGACCCTGCCGCGGGAGCTGACCGCGCATCATGACGGCACCGTGCGGCAGCGGCCGGCCCGTGAGATCGACGCGCTGCGCGCGGAGCGGATCGCCGCCGTACGGACCGTGGTGAGAGGCGGTGAGCGGCGCGAGATCGCGGTGACCGGTGCCGCGTTCGATCTGCGGGCACGGCTGGAGCGCGACCCGGACGGTGCGGCGGCCGGCGGACTGCGCCCGGTCACCACGCGGGACGGCCGGGAACGGCTCGACATCGCGCTCGCCCCCGCCACCGGAGACCTGGTGGCCGACCGCGGCCGGGCCTCGCTCGACCCGCGGGCTCGGGGCGGCGCCTGGCGCATTCCGCGGGCGGCGGCTCCCGGCGCCGGCGCCGAGGTCAGGGTGATCGTCGACCACTCCGTCGTGGAGGTCTTCCTCGGCGACGGGCGGACGCTCACCCTGCGCTTCTACCCCACGGGACGGGCGCCCTGGCGGCTGCTGGCCACGGCGGCGGGCAGCGGCGACGCGGTGGTCGAGGCCGACGCCTGGCGGCTCGGCCCGCTGCGCCCCACCGGTGGCCAGGCCCCACCCGGCTGACGGCCTTGGCCGCGGCGGCGAAGGCCCGGACGCACACCGCTCAGGGCAGGATCGCGTCGACGTAACCGCCGTCGACGCGCAGGGCGCCGCCCGTGGTGGCCGATGCCAGATCGGAACTCAGATAGACCACCATGTGGGCGATCTCCCTGGGTTCGATGAGGCGTTGCAGCAGGGACTGGGGCCGGTGCCGCCTCATGAACACGCGCTGCGCCTCGTCCCAGGGCAGATCGCGGTCGACGAGCTGATAGACGAAGTCCTCCACGCCCTCGGTGTGCGTGGGTCCTGCGATCACACAGTTCACGGTGACGCCGCTGCCGGCTGCCTGCTTGGCGAAGCCGCGGCCGACGGCGAGCAGAGCGGTCTTGGACACGCCGTAGTGGATCATCTCGGCGGGGATCACCACCGCCGAGTCGCTGGCGATGTACTGGACGCGCCCCCAGCCCCGTGCGGTCATCCCCGGCAGATACATGCGGGTGAGGCGGACCGCGGCCAGCACGTTCACCTCGAAGTAGCGGCGCCATTCCGCGTCGGTGATCTCCAGCGGGTCCTTGGCGCCGAAGATCCCGAGGTTGTTCACGAGGATGTCCACCTCCGGCAGGACCGCCCCGACGCGCTCCGCTCCCTCCTCGGCGGCCACGTCGGCGGCCACGGGGGTGAACTCCCCGTCGGGGACGTCATGCCGAAGGCGCTCGACCGCGCCCTGGACCCTGCTGGAATCCCGGCCGTTGACCCCCACCCGCGCACCGGCCCGGGCCAGCTCCGCCGCGATCGCGGCCCCGATTCCCTGGGTGGAGCCGGTGACCAGAGCGGTCCGCCCGGACAGGTCGATCCGCATGCCATCCCCTTTCGCACCGCGGACGCCACGCCCCCTGGAGGTGACAGGGGGAACGCGACGCCGTGACGGACCGCCGCCCGCCCGCCGCCGGCCGCCATCATCGTGGACCCGTTCGACCAAAGGCGGCAGACACGCGGGAGCACCGGCGGCCGTCACGGCCTCGCCACACCAGCGGGCGCCCCGCTCAGTCCGCGTGCACGCAGCCCGCGTATCGCTGGGCGAAGCGGGTGCCGCTGCCCGCGGTGACGGTGACGTCGTACCGTCCGTCGTCGGTGCGCCACGTCAGCCGGACCCGGTCGCCGGCCCGGACCCACACGGTCTGCTCCTTGCCCGCGAAGTCGTTCGGCGTGAGCGTGAAGGCCACGTCGGTGCCGCCGTCGTTACGGAGGTCGAAGTCCACCGTCGCCTTCTGCGGCCGACCGGAGTGCCGCAGGGCCGCCGTGACCACCGGCACCGCCACATCGCCTTGGTCCGCACGGACGAGGGTGCCGGAGAACCGGCGGACGAACCCGTCGGCGCCGTACACGGAGAAGTCGTAGCGGCCGTCGGTGGCCGCCGCGTCCCAGACATAGGTGCGTGACGAACGCGGCGGGACCGTGAACGGCGTGCCGGTGAAGGGCAGCGCGATGTTCGGCAGCACGGTGAAGTGGTAGCCGACGCTGCCGTCGTTGGTGAGGGTGCAGGTGACCTTGCCGGTGCCGCGGTCCACCTTCACATCGGCCCACGGCCGGTACGGCAGCGGCCGGTGCGGGCGCTCGCCCTCCTCCTGCCCCGGCATGGACTGCTCCGTGGGCACCTTGACGCCCGGCAGGGAGTTGCCGGCGTCCGCCTTCGCCATGAGCGCGACCGTGTCCGGCAGGGCGGGGATGCTGTAGTCGGGTCTGGTGAAGTCGAAGCAACTGGTCAGGTCGCCGCAGACGGTGCGCCGCCAGTCGGAGATGTTGGGCTCCCGCACACCGGTGACCCGCTCCAGAAAGCGCAGTACCGATGTGTGGTCGAAGACCTGGGAGTTGACCCAGCCGCCGCGTGACCACGGCGACACCACCCACAGCGGCACCCTGCTGCCGAGGCCGATGGGCTTGCCGTTCGCGAACTCGTCCTTGGTGCCCGGCTCCGGGAACGGCGGGATGACATGGTCGAAGTACCCGTCGTTCTCGTCGTACATCAGCAGGAAGACGGTGTGCTTCCACACCTTGGGGTTGGAGAACAGCGACTGGAGCGCGGTGTCGACCCAGTGGGCGCCGTAGTCGGGGCTGGCCGCCGGGTGTTCGCAGAACAGGTACGGCGCCACCAGCCAGGAGACCGTGGGCAGGGTGCCGTCCTTGCAGTGCCGGTCGAACGCCGTGAGATCGAACTTCGTCATGGCGTTGATGTAGCGCGGGTCGTCCTTGGGGAACTCGTGGAACTGCTTGAAGTACGACAGGGCGTTGTCGTCGTAGTCGCCGCAACGGTCGTCGGAGCCGTCGGGATTGTGGTAGACGCGCCAGCTGACGCCGGCCTGTTCCAGGCGCTCGGCGTAGGTGGTCCAGTCGGCCACCGGGTTGTTCGTGACCGGGGTGTTGTCGGTCCACGGGCCGGTGGTGCCGTCGATGCCGGGACCCGCGGTGCCGGTCCACAGATAGAGGCGGTTGGGGTCGGTGGGCCCGTTCAGCGAGCAGAAATAGCCGTCGCAGAGGGTGAAGGCGTCGGCGAGCGCGTACTGGTAGGGGATGTCCTCGCGGGTGAAGTAGCCCATGGTGCGCTCGCCCTTGGCGGAGACCCACTTGTCCATGGCGCCGCCGGCCACGGCCGTGTGCCCGGTGTCCCAGTCGTGCGGGAGTCCGCCCGCGTTCTGCGCGTTGTACTTCGTGGTGTCCATGCGGAAGGGCAGGAGGTGGCCCTCCGCGCGTCCGCGGTCGGGCTGGCGGAACACCGTGTCGCCGCTCGCGAGCACGCTCGCCTGCCGGTCGCCGAACCCCCGGACGCCGCTCAGCGTGCCGAAGTAGTGGTCGAAGCTGCGGTTCTCCTGCATCAGGATCACCACGTGCTTGACGTCGGCGATGCTGCCGTGCCGCATGTCGCGTCCGGCCGCCTCCGCGGTGCCGGGCAGTCCGGCCGCGACGGCGGCGCCGGCCGCGGTGGTGCCGATGAAGGTGCGGCGGCTGATCTCAGTCATGGGAGGAAGGTCCTTCAGGTCGTTTCGGTGGTCAGCCGCGAGCGGACAGGGAGAAGGTGACGACGGCGGCCGCGTGGTCGGAGGGCCAGCCGTTGGCGGAGGCGTCCGGCACCGGCCGCGGCCAGCCGGTGACCAGGCTGTGTGCTTCCAGGACCTTCAACCGGCCCGCGTACTGGATCTGGTCGATCCGGTCCTGGGGTTCCGTGCCGCCGTCTTCGCGTCGCGGGCGGACGGGCGACCAGGTGGTGCCGGGCGCCTTCGCCGGGTCGGGGTGGGCGAGGCGGTAGGCGTCGACGAGTCCGGCCTGCTCCAGGGCCTCGGTGACCGGCCAGCGGACCCGCCCCACTCCCGCGTGCGCGGACGCCGTCCGGCTCGTCCAGTCGTGGTGCGACGGCGAGGCGAGCCCCGCGGCCAGCACAAGGGGGTCGCGGGAGGCGAGATCCGTCCGCAGCGCGGCCACCAGGGCCCGTGCCTGCCGGTAGCGGGTCGTTCCCCGCTCCGCCGCCTCGACCTGCTCGGCCGTCCGCCCCGCCAGCAGCGCGTACGGGCCGTAGTCGGCCTCGTCGAGCTGGGCCGTCCACAGCCGCACCGTGCGGTCGCCGGGCAGACGCAGCGTCGCGGCGGCGGCCGGGAGTGCCGC
The DNA here is from genome assembly GCF_057537855.1 of Streptomyces diversicolor. Lineage (NCBI taxonomy): Bacteria > Bacillati > Actinomycetota > Actinomycetes > Kitasatosporales > Streptomycetaceae > Streptomyces > Streptomyces diversicolor. Next base: position 36,147 of record NZ_BAAJXA010000013.1, on the reverse strand, counting down.
GGTCGGCGCGACGACGTCGGTGAGCGGGTAGTGGCTCACGATGCCGAGGCCCCCGGCCTGGTGCACATGCCAGCCGAGCGCCGCGGCGAGCTTCGCGGCCCCGTCGGCACCGCATTCCTGGAGGGCGACGACGTCCAGACCCTGGGTGAGCACCAGCCGCACCTGCTTCTCCAGGAAGCCGTCGACATGGGTGCCCGCGTCCCACAGGTTCAGCGTGGCCACCTTCAGCCGGAGCCGGTCCCGCACGGCCCGCACGGGCACCTGGACGGTGACGGTGTCGCCGCCCACGGCGCTGTCGCTGACGGCGGCCACCACCCGGCCGGGTGTCCGCGGCGCGACGGCCGGGACCCGCCCACTGACCGTGCCGTCCGCCGACAGCGACAACCACGGGTCGCCCGCGACCCGTTCGAAGGTGGCGCTGCCCGCGGCATTGCCCTCCGGTCTGACCCACAGGCCGCCAAGCCGTACCGAGAAGGACGTGCCCGTGGTCTGCGGGGCGATGGTGACGGCGTCCACCACCGCGTGCGGACGGGGGATCACCGGGCGCACCGCGAAGCTGAACGCGGCGGTGCGGGCCAGGATGCCGTAGCCGTCCTTGGCGAGCAGATAGGCGGTGTACGGGCCGCCGCTGAGTCCCGAGGTGTTGATCGTGATGTCGCCGGCGGCCCCGGGGGTGTACTCCCAGGCGAGGGAGGCGCCGTGGCCGGGCAGCCGGTCGCCGTCGTAGACACCGATCCAGTTCTTCGCGTCGGGCGCGTCCGTCGACCACGTGAAGGTCAGCTTGTCGCCGCGCCGCGGGGGTGTCGGGGAGCCGATCGCGATGCTGCTCCCGGACGCGGCGACCTCTGAGGGGGACGACATGGTGGGTCCTCTCCGCCCCGGACACCGGCGCGGCGGCGCCCGGGTGAGCAACGAAAGTTGTCTGTATAAGTTCGCTCCCCAGCAAGCAGTTCCACGGCGACGGGACGGTGAACGGAGGGTTGCTGCCGCCCGGGAAACAGACGGAAATCTGAAGATCCCGCGTGCGGCGGCGCCCCGAAGGGGCGCGGGGAACTGCGCGACCAGCCACGACGAAGCCGCAGACGACCGACGGCCCAGCGCGGCACGGCTCAGCGCGGCACGGCTCAGCGCGGCACGCGGCACGCGGCACGCACGGCGCGGCACATCCAGCGGAGCGCTCAGCGTGCTTGGACGGTCATCAGCATCCGCCCCGGCCGTACGGTGGCTCGGGCGACGGGCCGGACCGTCTGTCCCGGGGGCAGTTCGAACCTGAGCCGGCGCAGGATGGTGGCGAGCGCTGTGGTCAGTTCGGTCATCGCGAAGTGGTCGCCGATGCATTTGTGCTTGCCCTCCCCGAAGGGCAGGAAGGCGCCGGGCGGAAGGGTGTGCGCACTGGTGAGCCACCGGTCGGGGTCGAAGGCGAGCGGGTCCGGGAACAGTTCGGGGTCACGGTGCAGGGCGTGCTGGCAGTAGGCGAGATCCGTGCCCGCGGGCAGCACCCAGGGGCCCAGGCGGGTCTCGGTGACGGTGCGGCGGGTCACGATCCAGCCGGTGTGGTGCAGGCGCAGCGTCTCCTGGATGACCCGATGGAGACAAGGCAGGCCGGTGACGTCGGAGAGCGTCACCGGCCGGTCGCCGAGTGTCGTGTGCAGTTCGGCGAGGACGCGGTCCTCGATGTCCGGGTGCCGGGCCAGTTCATAGAGCACCCAGGCGAGCACCGAGGCCGTGGTTTCGGTGCCGGCCAGCGCCAACGTGAGGATTTCCGAGCAGATGTGACGGTCACTCAATGGTTCCCCGGTCACCGGGTCCGGCGAGCGCAGCAGCAGCGACAGCATGTCGCCGGTGTCGCGATCGGAGGAGCGCAGCTCGGCGACGGCGCTGTGGACGGTCGACCGGACCGCCGCGACGGCCCGGTCGAAGCGCCGGTTGGCCGGCAGGGGGAGCCGCTGGACCCAGTCGGGCAGCATGATGCGCATGCCGATGCTGTCCATCACCACCACGAGGTCCTGGCGCAGTCGCCGGAACGCCTCGGGCTTGAGACTCCCGGCGAAGATGGTCTGCGTGAGCATGTCAAGCGACAGTTTGATCATCGTCTCGCGGACGTCGAGACTCTGGCCGGGACGCCAGCTGTCGACGGCGGCCGTCGTCCGCTCGCGCATGATGTCGACGTACCGGGCGATCTCGCCCCGCCTGAAGGCCGGTTGGAGCTGGCGCCGCTTGCGGACGTGCTCGTGCCCGGCGACGGTGACCACGCTCTCTCCGAGCAACTGGCCCATCACCTCGAAGAATCTGCCTTTGTCCAGGTGCGGTGCGATGTCCTTGAGCATCGTCAGGATCAGACCGGGGTCCTGCACCACGAGGGTGCGGGTCCCCGGCTGGAGCGTGATCTCCACGATCGGGCCGTAGCGGTGCCTGAGCGAGGCGATGAAGGCGAGGTTGTCTCGCCAGAGCGGTAGTGCGTGCCCCAGGAACGGCAGGGATCCCGCTGCCCGGGGAATCGGTGGAGGCGCTGCAAGGGTCACGAGTGATGGCTCCCTTCAGGTGATCACCGTCGGTATGGGTTCCCTGCCGCCGCGCCCCGGCAATCGGCGGCACCGTGTGTCCTTGGCCACGCGGGCCACACGAGGGCTACGCGGGGCACACCGGCCACTCGGAGGGATACGCGGGCCACGGCAGGGACGCGGGGCCGGTCACTGGCGGCCGAAGAACTCGACCTCGGCGACGGCGACCCGGCGGTCGGGGCGGACACCGTAGGCGGCGTCCACCGTCAGTCTCACTCGCGTCACCTCCGAGCCCCGCACGTCGAAACTCTGCTGGCCGGGTGCGTCGTTGAGGTTGATCGCCTTGGTGGTGCGTTCACCCTCCGCGGACACCAGGGTGACGGTGATCTCCGACGGCCGCGCCTGGGTGAGGAATTCGTCCCCCTTCGCCGAACTCCCGGAGGTGATCAGCAGTTTCTGCAGCCGCACCGGCCGGTCGAACTCCGCGTCCAGATACTGGCCCGCGCCGGGCCCGCGGCCGGCGGGCGCCCAGTAGCGGTTGCTGAACCCGTCGAAGGCCGCCTGCGCCCGGTGGGCCGGCGACTCGCTGGACGCGCTCACCTTCACCGGGTGCAGCGGTTTCGGGTCACCGGCGCGGTCCTCGGTGAACGTGAGCACATCGGACAGGTAGGAGCGGGCCAGCCAGGCCGCGGCGGCGAGTACGAGCAGCAGCACCGGCAGGGTCAGGCGCGGCCGGGGCCACCTGCGACGCCTGGACCTGGGCCGGCTCCCGGCGGCCAGCGGGCGCTCCCGGCGGCCCGGCACGAGCCGACGCCACCACGGCGGAGCGGCATCGGGCGCCGGTGCCGAGGCGGGGTCGAGCAGGTTGCCGCAGCCGACGCAGAGCCTGCGGCCGTACGGGTTCTCCCGGCCGCACGTCGGGCAGCGCCGGGTGGCCGGGGGCGGCGGGGTGCCGGGTCGGGGCGGCGCCGACGGCGCCGCGGCCGAGGCGGTGGCCGCCGTGTCCGCCGGGTCCGGGCGGTGGTCGGGTCCGGTCCCGGAGCCGTCGGGCCGTGGGTCGCCGGGCCGCACCGGTGCCGCCGTGGGGCCCTCAGGGTGCGCAGGGGCCGGGGCCGGTGCCTGGACGGGGGCGGGCGACGGCGGTACCACGGCCGGGGCAGCCGGGGCAGCCGGGGCAGCCGTAGCAGCCGGGGCAGGCGGAGCAGGCGGAGCAGGCGGGGCAGGCGGGTGAGATGGAGCAGGTGGGGGAGCGGTCGGTGCCGTGGCGTCGGGCGGCCGCTCGCCGGCCCGGTCCGCCGCGGTCTGCGCTGTGCCGTCCGGCGCCTGCGCCTCGTCGTCCCAGCCGAGGAACGCCTGACAGGAGCCGCAGAAGCGGGTACGCGCCGCATTGCGGTGACCGCACTCGGGGCAGATCATCAGGCACCCGTCCCGTCCGACGCCACCACGACGTCCACCGTGTACGGAACATGCGCGGGCACCTCGGCGGCCATCAGCCGCTCCAGCCGTAGCCGCGTCGGGGCGACGGCCCCCTCGTCCGCCACCCGCAGCCGCACCCGCAGCCAGGGACCCGCCGACCCGGGCAGCGCCGAACCCGGCTCGGCGGACCAGGACGTGGCGCCGCTCTCCTCGATCTCCGGTTCGACACCCGTCTCCATCCGTATCGCCGACGCCAGCCCGTGCCGCGTACCGCGGGCGCGGTGCCGGGCCACCGCCCCGGTCACCAGGGCGCGACGCTGGTGCACCGGCCGCTCCGGGTCCGCCTCCACCGCGACCCACCCGGCCAGCCACGCCAGCAGATCCTCGGGTGCGGTCCGCGGATGCAGATGGGCGGGCAGGTTGTCCAGGGTGAGCAGCACCGGCGCCAGCACCTCGTCCAGCGCGCTCAGAAACCGCTCCACGAACGGCTGCTCCATGTAGACGGCGGGCAGTTGATGCAGCAACGGATGGGGCGTCGGCAGCCCCGGAAGTCCTTCGCGCACTCACGCCTCCCGCACCCGGAGCCGGTGTTCGTAGCTGAACACCAGCGCATGCCGGTCCAGTTCGATCCTCGCGGTGGCCTCGGCGCGCTGTCCGCTCACCGGGTCCGCCGGAAACAGCCGTACGTCCTCGACCAGGTCGACGCCGGGCACCCGTTGCAGCACCGCGAACACCTCCCCGGAGTGCACCGGCCGCCCGAACGGCCAGCCATGCCCGTCCGGCCCGCCCGTCAGCGGGTTGAAGTAGCCGTACAGCGCGGCCAGGGCCGACTCCCGCAGCCGGTCGGCCGCCGCGCCACGGGCCGCCACCACCGAGGCCACCACGGTGACGCCCTGGTAGTACGGCGGTTCCACGGCCAGCCGGGTGCCGATCGGGCGCCGCTCGTCCAGATACGAGGCGATCATCGCCAGGGTGTCCCGCGGCGGGATCAACTCCTCGAACCGGATCCGCCCCTGCGCATCACCCCGCCCGGCCGGAACCACCAACAGCCGTACACCGGCGCCCTGTTCGCCTCCCTGCCCGGCCGGCTCCCGGTCATCCGCCGGGCCCGCCGGGACGCACGCCACCCGGGCGGCGTCCGGTGCCACCTCACGGGCCAGCAACTCGTAGTCGCGCGGCACCACGGCCCGGTGCAGGGTGCGCAGCGTCATCGGCCCCCGCACCCGCGCGTTCTCCACTGTTTCGCCGTCCACCCCGCCCAGCGCGGGCCGCCGGTTCTCCACCCGGGCCACGAACGGCAGCGAACTGCGCAGCACCCGCAGCGTGCCCCGCGCCACGTTGCCCCGGTGCCCGCCGCCCGTGCGGTAGGAGCGCACCCGCACCGGGGCGCCCTTCGGCGGCACCGCGCCGTACAGCCGCAGCGTGCCGTCGGCCTCCCGTACGGCGGGGCCGAAGTCCACCTGGCCCAGGTTGGGGTCCAGGGTGAAGTGGCGGTCGTACGGGGTGGAGTGCGCGAAGTCGTCCACCCGGGTCCACTCCACCCAGCCGGACTCCTCCGCGACCTCCACCACGAACGGCTCCTCGCCCGCCACGACCGGCGGCCGGGCCAGCCGGAAACCCTGTCCCGCGATCCCCTCCGACAGGCCGAGCACCTCCTCCGCCACGGTCTCGGCGTGGGCGGCCGCCACGGTGCCGCCGATGCTGAACGCGCTCGCCCGGCGCACCGTCGGAGACGCCACGTACGTCGGCTGGTCCGCCGCCGCCTCCACCAGTCGGCAGCGCAGCCAGCCACCGGACCGCCCGGCGACCACCGAGGCGGTGTGCCCGTCGGGCACATGCAGGATGACCTCGCCCGCCTTGTTGAACCCGCCGGTGTCGTCCTTGTCCACCTCGCACGCCACCCAGGCCGCGCCGTCCCACGCCTCCCACCGCAGCGGCGGGCGGCGCGGGTCGACACCGACGCCGTCCACCCGGCAGTCCAGCCGCAGCACCACCGCACAGCCGGGCACTGCGGCGGACAGCCCGAAACAGAGGCAGTCCCCGGGGGCGGGTGCCGCGGCGAAGCACGGCACATCGCGGCCGAGCGTCAACTCCTCGGACCGGTCGGCGGCGTTGCCGTCGGCCGGCCAGGTGACGAGATGGGACAGCTCGCACGGCACCACCGACAGATCCCGGCCGGTGGTGAACACCACCGCCTCCTCGGTCTCGGCGCGCACCGTGGCGACCTCCGTGCCCGCCCGCATCCGTACCGTGTCGGGCTGCGGCGCGGACAGCCAGAACGTGACCTCGGTGCGGGCGGCCGTCGGGGGGAACAGCCGTACGCCGATGAGGTCGAGGAAGGCCAGATAGTTCTTCTCCGGAACCCGGTTGAGCCGGTAGACGAGCTGGTCGACCATGGTGGCGAACGCCTCGATCAGGGTGACCCCCGGGTCCGACACATTGTGGTCGGTCCACTCGGGACAGCGCTGCTGCACCAGCCGTTTGGCCTCGTCCACCAGGCCCTGGAAACGCCGGTCGTCCAGATGGGGGCTGGGCAGCGTCACCGCGAACCCCCGCCCGTACTCTCGCCGTCCGGGATCACATAGAACGGGAAGACGAGGTTGCGCGGGTCGTTGGTGCCGCGTACCGCGTAGCCGATGACGATGTACAGCACCCCGTTGTCCGCCTCGTCGAACCGTACGGCGACGTCCGCGACCTCGATCCGCGGTTCCCACCGCTCCAGCGCCAGCCGCACCTCGTAGGCGAGTTGCCCGGCCGTACCGGCGTCCGCGGGCGCGAACACATAGTCGCCGAGCGCGCAGCCGAACTCCGGTCGCATCGGACGCTCGCCGGGCGAGGTGGCCAGGACCAGCCGAATCGACTCCTCGATCTCCCGTTCGTCCCTGACCAGCGCTATACCGCCGGTGGCGTCCGTGCGGGGCGGGAAGGCCCAGCCCGCACCGATGAATTGACGGCCCATCAGCACTAGCCTCCGATCTGCACGGTCGGGCACCCGGCCGTGATCGGCGCGCCGCAGCCCGCCCGGTCGCCCACCCGGGCCGCGGGCCGACCGCCGATCAGCACGCTGGAACTGCCGGGCGGGGCGATCGCGGACGGGGCGTGCGCGGCGGGTGAGGCGCACTGGTGCGGGGTGCCCACGGTGGCCGCCGGCTGCCCGCCGATCAGCACGGTGGGCTCTCCGGGCGGGCCGACCACCCCGGGATGCCCGGTGGGATCGCCGACGCGTGCGGCTGCTGGCATGTGCTGTGCCCCCTGCCCTGGTTCGTCACGTTCCTGCGGTTGTGGCCGATGAGGTGTCCGCGGCGCGGTTTCAGTTGATGCGTACGAGAGGCGCGTTGACCAACAGGGCGTTGCCGCCCCTGAGTTCGGTCCGGGTGGTGCTGCCCACCGCCACCTGGTTGCCCCGTACCTCCACCGCGCCGCCCGTGGCCAGCTTCAACGGGCCGTTGCCGCCGTCCACTTGGACGCCGGTACGGGCGGTGAGCCGGACCGAGTCGCCGGTCAGCTCCAGCGTTCCGCCGCCCGCGTCCAGCGCGACCCCGTTGCCCGCGCTGATGGAGACCTGTTCCTCCGCCTCGATCTCCACCGTGCCGTCGCTGTGCACCACGACCGTGGTGCCCCGGCGGTCGAGGCTGATCCTCAGCTTTCCGTCGCCCGTCGACAGCCGTACGCCCTGCGGTCCGTTCGCGGCATCCAGCAGTTCCAGCCGGTCGCCGCTGCGGGCACCGAAGGCGCGCTTGGTGACGGCTCCGCTGGTGGGGTCCACCGCGCCGGCATCCTCGTCCGCCCGCGCACCGCCCCCCTGCGCCGGCCCGCCGCCCGCGCCGCCGGGCTTGTCCTGCCCGTTGTAGAGCCCGGCGAGGACGTACGGACGGTCCAGATGGCCCTGTTCGAACCCGACCAGCACCTCGTCGCCGACCTCGGGGATGAACGCCTCCCCGCCGCCGGTGCCGCTCGCCTGCGCGGTCCGCGCCCAGTCGCTCGCGTACTCGTCGGACAGCCACGGGAACCGCACCTTCACCCGGCCCAGGCCCTCCGGGTCCTTGGTGTCCGTGACCGTGCCGTTCGCCAGGCCCGAACACCGGGCGCCCGCCCCCGTGCCGGTCCCCGTGCCGCCGGTCAGTTCGAACAGCGAGCGCTCCTGCTGCCCGGACACCGTCACCCAGGTCTCGTAGCCGCGCACCGGATCGAAGACGTGCCGCGACGACGTCACGGTGTACCGGCCCTCGAAGGGAGCGCCGACCCCGGCCAGGGTGACCGCGACACCCGCCCGCACCTCCGGGTTTCCCCGGATCACCGCCTCCAGGTCGGCGAACGACCCCGCGATCCGCGCGGCGAGCGCCTTCGCCGCCTGGTCCACCTGGGCCTGGTTCCCGTACGGCGCGTCGGACACCACGAAGTCGGCCTCGCCGAACGGCCGCGCCACCTCGGCCGCCGTCACGCCCAGCTGGAGCGTCGCCGCGGAGCCCGCGTCGGCGCGGCCGATCAGCGGCTGCTTGGCCCGTACGTCCCAGCCGCGCACCTCCACCGCCGAGACCTGCTCGGCGGCCGACACCCCGGCCCGGCAGCGCAGCAGATTGTCACCCATCTCAAGGACCAGCGGATCGCGGTCCGCGCGGGCGGAGGTGTCGGGCGCGCCGCCCGCGTCGGTCGGCCTGGACACATGGAGCCGGCCGTCCCTCACGAAGACCTGGACACCCGCCTGATCGGCCAGCGAGCTGACGAACTCCCAGTCGCTGATGTTGGGTTGCGCCACATGTTCCAGGACCGGACCCGCCACGTCGAGCGTGCCCGGCTTCAGCCCGGCCCGCCGCGCCACCTGGACACAGATGTCCGCCAGCGTCATGTTCTGGTAGCCCGCGACCCGGCGGCCCCGGAAGAGACGATGGGACTCGTCCAGGCCCCGCACCACGGTGTAGGTCCCGGTGTCATCGATCTCCACCTCCAGCGCCGTCACGCTCCCGGTCAGCAGCGGACGCGGCGAAGGACCCCCGTCGGCGCCGGCCAGCAGCCGCACCTCCGTACCGATCCGCACCCCCGTCTGCTCCAGCAGCACCCGGCTCGGGTCGCGGAACCGCAGCAGGAACAGGTCGGGCAGGGTACGGCTGTCGTCCACGTACCCCTCGACCAGGGTGTTCGCCAGGGCCGCGGAGAGCGGACGGCCGCCGAACTCCACCACCAGGGACTTCGCGACGCTCTGATGGACCATGACGCCCGCCTCACCGATCCCTGTCGTGTCCGTCGCCCAGGCCGCCGCCCGTGCCCTGCGGCCCCCGGGCACGTTCCAGTTCGTCCAGCGCGGGAAGCAGCAGCTCGCGCCCCTCGGGCAGGCGCATCGGATCGTCGATCCCGTTCGCCTCCGCGATCGCCCGCCAGCCGGCCGGGTCGCCGTACTCACGCCAGGCCAGCAGCGCCAGCGTGTCCCCGGCGCGCACCCGGTGCACCCGCCGCGCGTGCAGGGCGCCCGAGGTCGGGTTCTGCCCCGGGGTCTCCCCGCTGATCTCCTCCATGGTCACCTGGCACACCGCCCGGATCGGCACGCCGGACGTGGTGAACAGGGTGTATTTCGCCTGTACTTGGCTGACGTAACCGGGGAAGCCGGTGAGCCCGCCCCAGTGGAACACCACCCAGGGCGGCGAGGACCGCTGCTGCTGCCGTGTCTCGTTCGTCGGCACACAGCACGCGAACAGCTTCTCCACCGCGGTCACCACGCTGGTGTCCTGGGTGTCGCTCGCGTCGAAGAACATCTCCACCGTGAGCTTGCTGGGCTGCGGCCCCTGGTACTCCGGCGGCCCCGCGCTCTTCGCGCCCTTGGCCGGGGTGCGTTTCCAGGCCGCCGCCTTCGTCAGGGACAGCTCCTTGGGGTTGAACTGGAAGTCGATCCGCCCGCACGGCCCGCCGGGCGTCAGGCTCCCGCCCGGCGGCGGCGTACGCAGCTCCAGGTACGCGTGCTCCAGCTTGGGCCGTGCCCCGCCTCCCTGGGCGGCGGTCGCCCCCGCGCCCGCCGCGCTGAACGCCACCGGAGAGCCCACGGGTCAGTCCTCCATCGTCACGAAGCCGTGGTGGGCGATCTCGATCGTCTCCATGGCCACCTTGGGTGATTCCGGATTGAAGGCCGGCCCGGTCCAGCGCACCGGCACCACCTCCAGCAGCCCCCATTTCGCCACCGGCCGTCCGTCCCCGGTGCGTGCCTCGATGTGCGCCGTCCTGCGTCTGATCCCGGTGGTCATGCTCGCGAACCACTTGGCCACCTTCTCGGTCTCCCGGGTCAGCGGCCTGGACAGCTTGATGTTGGGGTACTTCAGGCGGGTGGGCAGCTGCCACAGATGGATGTTGTTGCCGCCCTCCTCGCGCTGTTCGAGCACGACCTCGCAGCCCAGACCCTCGCAGGTGTTGAACGAGCCGAGTTCGATGCCGTCCACGGTGACGACGAAGCAGACGCTGACCGCCGGGTCGTCGGTCACGGCCATGCCGTCCCTCCTTGGTGTTCGGTCCGTGCTGTGCGCACACGGTCGGTGGCTGGTCGGAGCCTGGTCAGTGCCTGGTGTCGATCAGGTGTCCGGCCCGTTCCCGGTCCAGCCGCAGCTCCGCCTTGAGCAGCCGGCTGAGCGGGGCGAACAGGGCGCGGACCAGTGCGTCGTCCACCTTCGGCGGGCCCCCGGGGCCGGGCTCGCCGGTCTGCTCCCCGGGGGCGTCCGGGGCGGTGGCCGAGGCGCCGGGAACGGGTTCGGGTGACGACGGGGCGGGCGGATCGGGCGGGGCCGGGGGCTCCGGGGGAGCGGGAGGGTCCGGCGGGGTGGTCTGGGCGTCGCGCTGCACCAACGGGACGAACCGGGCGGAGGGAACGGGTTCGGCGGATGGCACGGCCCGGGCGCGCTGGACGGCCGCGGACAGCGGCACGGACGCGTACGGTGGCGGGGACGCCGGAGCGGCGGCGACGGGAAGCACGGGCGCGGCGGACGGCGGCCGGAAGACGACGGAACCGTCGGCCATGCGCTGTGCCACGCCGGCGGCGACGGCCACGGAACCGGCGTCGACCGGCACCGGCGACCGGGACACGGCCGGTGCGGCCGGGCGTGCGACGGCCGGCCGGACAGAGGGCGCGGCGCCCGCGGCGACGGACCGCTGGGCGTACGGCACGGACCGTACCGAGTCCCTGGTGGCCGCGGCCGGTGCCCCCGGCGCGGGGGTGCCGGTGGTCCGGTGGCCGTCGTCGGGCCGTGACCAGCGCACCGGCACGGCGACCCGCTGCTCGGGCGCGTGCGACGCGTCACCGGCCTCGGCCGGCCGCACACCGGAGAACAGCGGCACCGAACGCTGCGCGACGAGCGGCGCCAGCGGCCCGCTCACCGGGTGCGGTCCGGGTGCCGCCGGTGTCCCGTCGGCGGCGGCCCGCTGAACGGGCACCGGGGTGTCGGCGGACGTCGGCTCCGGCAGCGGACCGGTGTCCGCCAGACGCACGACGAGCGGGTCGTCGAAGAGCAGCGGCCCGGCGGGCGGGTCGGCCGAGGGAGCGTCGGGCCACGGGGCGGCGGCGCCGGGTGCGTCCGAGGCCGGTGAGGCGCCGCTGCCGTCGGTGTCCTCCCGCCGGGCGGTGCGCGGCAGTTCGGCCAGCGGCTCGCCGAGGCCGAAGGTGGGTGAGCCGGGGCGGTCGGCCGCCGCAGACCGCTGGACCGGCGCCGCGGACGGCACAGAGGGTGCGGACGGCGATGGTGATGGTGATGGCCGGACGGACGGCGGCGGGGGCACGGGCGCGTCGGGGCGGGCGGCATCGACGGGCACAGCGGTGAGCCGGCGTATCCGCATGGCCGGTGCGTCGGCCGCGACCAGCGGCGCGATCGGGGCCGCAGGGCCCGTGCCCGCGCTGCTCGATGCCGTCTCTCGCTGCACCGGCGGGTTCGGCTGCCGCGCCCCGCGCGCGGTGTCGGCGCGGACCTCGCGGCCCACCACCGGTGTCTCCCGCGGCGCGGCCGGTGTGGCCAGACCATGGCCAAGCCCGGACGGGGCCTCAGGGCTCACCAGATGGCCGAGCGGCAGCCGCAAGGACGCGTCCCGCCAGGTGTCCAGGGAGCCACGGAACCCCACCGGATCCGTGACCAGCGCGGGAGCACCCACCGTACGCTGGAGCGGCGGCACGTCACGCCACCCGGCCGCCCGCACCGGCGCACGGTCCGTCTCCGGCGCGCTCGCGGCGTGGCCGCTCGCGCCGTCGCCCTGCCGCTCACGTCGGCGCCGGCCGGCCGGCCAGGACAGCCATCCCATCCCTCTCACCCCTCGCTCAGCCGGGCGACGTGCTGGACGTACCGCAGCCGGTCCTGGTGTTCGAGGTCGAGGATCTGGTCGAGTGACCAGTGGAAGTGGTAGGCGAGGTACGCGACTTCCTCGTGGAGCCGGTCGGCCGCGTACGTCATGATTCCCCCAGGCGACCACCGCCGGACAGGTCCACCGCGAAGCTCTCCTGGCACGAGGGACAGGTGACCGCGGCACGGGTGTGCCCCTCGGCGTTGATACGGCGGTAGAAGTCCTGCAGGAAGGCGAGGTCGGAGGCGAACAGGTCCTCGACGATCCCCGGATGGACGTCCTCGATCGAGCCGAGCCGCACCAGCACCCGGGAGATCAACACCACGGACAGATAGGCGGAGTTCTCCCGTACCCGGTCGTCGCGCAGCGGGACAAGCTCGTCGCGGGCGGTCGCGAGCCGCATCACCCCGGTCCGGTGCACGGTCCCGGAATCGTCCACGTAGCCGCGCGGCAGTTCGAAGGCGAACTCGGTGCGCAGGGTGTCGACCCGCCCGGCCCGGTCCGCCGTCTCCGCGGCCCCGGGCTCCGCCGCGGACGCCGTCGCGATCGTACGCCGCATCAGTCGACTTCCACGCTCTCGTAGGTGATGGCCAGCTTCTCGGTGAGAACGGAGGTGTCTCCGGCCTTCAGGGTGCTGATCTCCAGCGACTTGGGCCAGGCGTTGATCAGCTTGTAGCGCTTGATCGGGATGCCCTCGTAGTCGTAGACGATGATGGAGCCGTTGCGGCGGGCGTTGGTCATCTTCCCGAACCGGGAATCCTTGATCCACTGCTCGAAGCTGTTGTCCTCCGTCAGACCGCGGGTGACGGTGACCTCACCGGCCTTGGGACGGCCGGGGAGCTTCTTGATGGCGTATTTGCCGTCGGCGGTGTTCTGCTTCAGCTCGATGACGTCCTGCTCCATCTTCAGGCCGCTGACCTCGGTGATCTGCCTGATGAGAACGCTGTCGAATTCGAGGCCGAAGGAATGTCCTACGGAACTGTCGAGTTCGGGGAGCGGCATGCCAGCCTCCTAATGCTCCGGATCCTGTCGGTCCTGGCGGCCCCGCGGGCCGTGGCGTCACTCGTCGATCCCGCCCGACCCCGCCGAGAGCTGGGCGAGCCGGAACACCACGAACTCCGCGGGTCTGACCGGGGCCACCCCGACCTCACAGATGACCTGACCGGCCTCGATCGACTCCGGAGGATTGGTCTCGCGGTCGCACTTCACATAGAACGCCTCGTCCGGCGTCAGCCCGAACAGAGCGCCCTTGCGCCACTCGTTGACCAGGAACGCCGAGATGGTCCGCCGGATCCGCGCCCACAACGCGTCGTCGTTCGGTTCGAAGACCACCCACTGCGTGCCCGCGAGGATCGACTCCTCCAGGTAGTTGAAGAGCCGGCGCACATTGAGGTAGCGCCACGACGGATCGTCGGCGAGGGTGCGCGCGCCCCATATCCGGATGCCGCGGCCGGGGAAGGCACGGATGCAGTTGAGCCCGATGGGATTGAGCAGGTCGTGCTCCCCCTTGGTGATCCGCGTCTGCAGACCGACCGCGCCCCGCAGCACCTCGTTGGCCGGCGCCTTGTGCACCCCGCGCGTCTCGTCGTTGCGCGCCCACACGCCCGCGACATGCCCGCTCGGCGGCACGAAGGCGTCACGGCCGACGGCCGGGTCGAACACCTTGATCCAGGGGTAGTAGAGCGTGGCGTACCGGGAGTCGAAGCCCGTCGTCTCCTCCCGCCACGTCTTGATCTGGCGCGGGCTCAGGGCGGGCGGCGGATCGAGGATCGCGATCCGGTCGCCCATGGCCTCGCAGTGCGTGATCAGCCCGCGCTGCACGGAGATCACCGTCTCCAGGTCCAGCGCCCCCCGCTGGTAGGCACTCATCAGATCCGGTGCGGCCACCATCGTGACCTCTTCGACCGCCTCAAGGCCGCCGAACCCGGTGCGCTGGTCGGGATCGCCGACGTAGGAGTCGGCGGACAGCGCGTCGGGCACCCCGACCGCCCCGCCCGGACCGGCACCGGGCGCCGTGGCCAGCGTCACCGACTGGACCTCGGGCCGGGCCGGCGCGGCCCCCTTGCCGGGCTCCTCCAGCCGGATGAGCTGCGACCGGGCGCGGACCTGGGTGGCCACGTTGTCCTTGCTGCGCTTGGTGGTCACCGAGGGGTACGTCTCGACGACCTGTCCGTCCCGCTTCACGATCAGGGTGAAGACGTCCTGGGGCGGATCCTCGCCCTCGGGTTCCGCCACCTCCACGGTGATCTCACCCGTGACGCCGGGCAGCACCCGCACGGAGTACGGGCCGAGCCGCGCGGTGGGCCCCGCGAGCTCGGCGCCCTCCTGCGCCGGCCCCTCGGCCTTCCCCACCGGGCCCGCCTCGGCGCCGCCGATCCGGATCACGTAGCAGATTCCGCCACCGTTGGCGAAGTACCCGTAGACGGCCGAGGCCAGGTAGGTCCCCTCGACGAAGTCGCCGAAGACGCCGGTGAACTGGGTCCAGTTGGTGATGAGGGTCGGCTCGTTGAACGGACCCTTCTGAGCGAAGCCGATGAAGGCGGCGACCGAGGTGCCGACCCCCTCGATCGGACGTGACCCGGATTCCACCTCTTCGACGTAGACGCCCGGGGACAGGTACGACGGCATACCACTCCTCTTGACCGGGTCTCCTCGACCAGGTCGACCAGTTGACCAGGTTGACCGGGGAAGCGAGAGCGATTGTTCCCGGGACGGGGAACCGCGGGACAGGGCGTTCGGCCGCACCGCAGTACAGACGTCCTTGCCCCAAGGGGCAGCGGATCCGCCTCCCTAAGGGGCAGCGATCTCTGCCCTCGGCACTACCCCGACTCCCTGGGGGACCACCCCACTGGACCCCGCACTCTGGCAGACATGTTGCGCACGCGCCGCGCGCCAGGGCCCATCGTCGTCGTCATCCGGCCGACCGGGTGATGCGGTGAAGGCTGCGTCGCACAAGCCTGCCGAGCCCACCGCGTCCGCCAAGTCCCCGAACCCGGCGCCGCAACGGACACCGGCGACCGCACCCGAGCAGGCGCAGGCCCCGGCGCGGCCCCCGGGCGCCGGGGGCCTGACCCTCCAGAGCCTGCGACGCCTCCAGGGCACCGCGGGCAACGCGGCGGTCGCCCACCTGGTGGCCCAGCGCTACGCGGCACCGGTGAAGCCGCCACCGTCGCAGGCGCCGGGCATGCGCAAGGTGAACGCCGACATCGCCGCGAAGAAGCAGAAGCTGGCCCGGCACAGGACCGCGACCGCCGAGTCCCGTTCGGCGCAGGGCGCGGCGAAGGCCCCGCCCGACGACAGACAGGCACAGGGCAAGGCGGCCAACGCGGAGAAGATGAACGCGGCCCAGCCGGGGGAGTTCGACAAGGCGGCGTTCATCGCGGCGGTGAACGAGGCGATCGACCAACAGGCGCCGAAGAACCTGGACGAGGCCGACAAGTTCGCCGACTCGGGCAAGGCGGACGAGATCAAGGGCGCGGTCGACGGCAAGGTCACCGAAGGCAAGGAGTCCTCGGCCAAGGACATCGAGACCACGACCACGGCACCGCCGGACACCTCACAGGCGAAGGAGAAGCACGTCACGCCCATGACGCCGGACCAGCCGCCGGCCAACCCGGGCGCGCCGAACGCCGCCGACGCCGTGCCGCGGCAACAGCCGCCCGAGGTCACGGACTTCTCCGAGGGCCCGCGGCAGACCGAGAAGCAGATGGCGGACGCCGATGTCACCGAGGACCAGCTGGCCAAGAGCAACGAGCCGCAGTTCACCGAAGCGCTGGGGGAGAAGAAGAAGGCCGAACAGCACTCGGCGACGGCCCCGGCGCAGGCCCGCACCGCCGAGAAGCAGCAGTTGGCGACGGCGAAGGCGGGCGCAGCGGCGGCCGGCGCGACGGCCATGGCGGCGCTGACCGCCAAGCGCGGCGCGGCGGGCAAGGAGGTGGACGGCGGCAAGGGCGTCACGAAGTCGAAGGACGAACAGAAGCGGGAGGAGGTGACGGCCAAGCTCCAGAAGGTCTTCGACGCGACGCAGAGGGACGTCAAGGAGATCCTGGACGGTCTGGACGGCAAGGTCGACAGACAGTTCGAGGAGGGCGAGAAGAAGGCACGGGACGCCTTCAACACGGACCAGAAGCGCCGGATGAAGGAGTACAAGGACAAGCGCTACGGCGGCTTCTGGGGCCCGGCCAAGTGGGCCAAGGACAAGATCGCGGGTATGCCGGATGAGGCGAACCAGCTCTTCCAGGAGTCCCGCAAGCTGTACGTGGGCCTGATGCAGGGAGTCATCTCGTCCATCGCCGACATGATCGGCAAGGAGCTGGGCAGGGCCAAGGCCCGCATCTCCCAGGGCCGCGCGGACCTGAAGGCGGAGGTCGACAGACTCCCCGCGGACCTGAGGCAGTTCGGCCAGGAGGCGGCGCAGGACTTCGCCGCCAAGTTCGACGACCTCGAATCGGAGGTCAACGACACGTCGCAGGAACTGGTCCAGAGCCTGGCGCAGAAGTACACGCAGGCGCTGAACGCGGTGGACGAGGAGATCAAGAAGCTCCAGGAGGCGAACAAGGGCCTGGTCCAGAAGGCGGTTGACGCGGTGGTGGGCGTCATCCAGACCATCAAGGAACTCAAGGACCTCCTGATGGGCGTCCTGGCCAAGGCCGCGAGCGCGATCACGAAAATCATCAAGGACCCGATCGGCTTCCTGGGCAACCTGGTCCGTTCGGTGGGCGCGGGGCTCCAGCAGTTCATGTCGAACATCGCCACGCACCTCCAATCGGGCCTGGTGTCATGGTTGTTGGGCACGTCGGTGAAGGCGGGCATAGAGATCCCGGCGAAGTTCGACCTCAAGGGGATCATCCAGCTCATCGCCTCCCTGCTGGGCCTGACCTGGGCGAACATCAGGGCCCGCATCACCCGCAAGGGCGTCCCCGACCAGGCGATGACCAAGGTCGAGCAGTCGGTGCCGGTGGCGAAGGCGCTGGCGACGGAGGGGCCGGCCGGGGCGACGAAGGAGATCCAGGCCGAGGTGGGCGACCTGAAGTCCACGATCCTGGAAGAACTGAAGTCCTACTTGATCCCGACGGTCATCGTCGCGGGCATCACCTGGATTCTGTCGCTGCTGAACCCCGCGTCGGCCTTCGTCCGCGCCGTCAAGGGCATCATCGACATCGTCACGTTCATCGTGACGCAGGGCGCCCAGATCGTGGAGTTCGTGAACGCGGTCCTGGACGCGGTGATCGCCATCGCGGGCGGTGGCTCGGCGGGCGTCCCGAAGATGGTCGAGACGGCCCTCGCGGCAAGCATCCCCCTCCTCATCGGCCTGCTGGCCTCACTCCTCGGCATCGGAAACCTGGCCAACAAGATCAGACAAACCTTCCAGAAGGTCTCCCGCCCGGTCAACCGAGCCATCGACAAGCTCGCCGCCAAGATCGCTCAAATCGGCAAGAAGCTCTGGAACAAGATCAGGCCCGGAAGGTCTGGAAGATTGGGAAGGGGCGCAGATGACCGAAATGGTCGCCGGTCGGGCCAGAAGGACCCACAGGGCCGTCCGGAAGACCGTCCGGAGAAAGAGACGCGGCGCAGTGCCGACGTGAAAAGGGAAGCCAGAGAACTCCTCGCCGCCCCCACGTCAAAGCCCTTGCCCAGCCATCGGGCACTTGATCGGGTCATCGCAAGTGTCCTCGCGCGCCTGCGGCCCAAGGGTCTCAAAGCCCTTGAGGTGAGTTCATCTGGTCAGGACCCTGCCAACTTTTCGGTCACGGCCAAGGCGAGCCCGCCGACTCCCGTCGCGGCGGGTGTCATCGAGCGAACAAGTGCAGATTATAAGGAGATCCTGCGCAAGGCGATTCCTACGGCGTCTTCCATCGTTCCTTTCCTGAAGAAGATGGCAACGGGCGGGCATGAGCTTGTCGAACATGACGGGGAGAAGGTGAAAGTTGACATGGACTTGTTCGAGAAGGCCTGGAACAAGAGGCCCTTCAAGGGTGCGCGTGGATTTGTGAAGAAGAGATTCCGGGATGCCATGCCGGGGCATCATGAGTGGATTCCGAGCGATTACATCCTTGTCGTGCTCGACAGGGCTCAGAACGCAGATGACATAGCGACAGGGGAAAAGTGGATCGATTTTCATCACGAAATGCGCAGCGATACCTCTCACCTTGTCTTTCATAACGCCTCTCAAGCCCCTCCAAGAGCGGTGGAGGACTCGCTCGACGGTGCGCCCAGAAAGAAGTTCACGGTGCCTACGGGGCACGTAGGTGCCGTCTATTACAAAGGGGATCAGCAGACGAAGTACGAGTCTGCCTTCCATAAGGCTGTGCGGGGTGTTTTCGATGGCGCAGAACAGATATCGGGGGTGGCTGCGAACCTGAAAGGAGTGGCCGTGCAGTGGATATGGGACGGGAAGCGGAGCTACCCGCACGACGTACATCCGGAGTGCGTCGACAAGAACGGTCAACAAGTCACCGGTGATCGACAGGAAGGGAATTACGAGGCAGTCATCAATAAGATCGACCTACTTGCCAATGGGGACTGAGCAGTGCGTGACGACACTCATTTCGAAGAACCAGCAGAAGGCTCGTTCAGTGATGCGCTGAGGTGGATCAACTCATCCTCCCTGGGCGATGAGGAGAAGGAGGGGCTTCGCGGGTTCGTGGAGAATTTTCGGTCACTTCGCTTTGTCAGGGAATCGAGTCACCAACTCGACGATTATGCGCGGCGGGATCATGTTCGGATTCCGGAGTGGTTCCGCCGGGTGCGTGAGACTCTCTCTTTCGTTCAGGTAGGGCGCGTGGCATTCCCGCCGGTCCTCGTCAGGTTCAGTGGGTTTGATTTCGACTGCAATGCGGCAGATTCAAGCATGCTTTCGTGGTATCAAATCAAAGTCGGCGTAATGGGTGAGGACGACCGGGATCTCTTTGTCGATCGTGCGGGCATGTATCCTATCGCAACATGGTTCGGCACGAACCAGTCATCCCTTGCCATCAACCTACGAGACCCTGAAGACCGACGCATCCACGAGTTCTCGGGTGAGGACTACTGGGATAATTTCTTCAATGGAGAGTCGCTGGAAGGGTCGAGCGAGCCCGCGTTCTCGTCCTATGCTCGAATGCTGTGGCATATTGCTGCCCTGAAATTTCCGGACGGCTCCGAGATGCAGGCAGCGCGAGGCGCCGCGTAATGCCCTGAGTCATCGGTGCACACAAGCGTTCTCTGAGGGGGTTGACCCTGGAGCACAGTTGCGAGTTGAGAGCGGTGGTTGGTTGGGCGGCAGCGCTGCATGGTGAGGCGGTGGGGAGTGTGATGCCGGGAGTGCGGGTGCGATCCGAGGTGCTGAACAACTGTGCTCACTGGGGCCGAAGCGTCGGCTCGTCGGGACTTGGTCGACAGAGGCATGGCCTCTACGCGGGGCTCCGGCATTGGGGATAGCTCGCGGCTCCAGTGGGGCCATGTGCGATGGTTCGCGCAGGCTCGATCCCTCGACGGGGGCCGGGGCTAGTGCTCTGACCGCACGGGTTCGCCGGGTCGTTCAGGCTGCGGTGGCGAGGGGGCGTCCGCCCCAGCGGCTGCCCTTTTCGCTGCGGATGCGGGCGCGTTCCTTGCGTTCGGCGGCCAGGACGTCGCGATGGCGGGCGTTGGCGTTGCGTCAGCGCAGGTAGGCGTGTAGGGCCCGGGCCTGGTCGGTCAGTCTGCGCACACGGACAGGCTCGGCCACCACGCCTCCAGCGGTCGGCTCGGACGTCACCGCACATCCAACCGTCATGACCGCCAACCCGGCGAACCTATGCGGTCAGAGCACTAGGGAGCGGGGAAGTCGTCGTCTGGCAGGCGATCCCCGGTCGTCTACCTGAACCGGGTGACCCGGAGTGGAAAGCCAGACGCCGGCTGCTGCGCAACCGCGAAGACCTCACCGCCGAGCAGTTCGCGACGATGTGGAACCCGCTGCTGGACGAGGGTCAGATCGGGCAGACGCTGCTGACCACGTGGATCGCGAAGGAGAGCCTGCGCAACCTCCTCGCCCTGGCCCGCACCGGCCGGACCGCCACCAAGTCGGCCACGCCCGATGGAATTTCCTCACCTGGTGCGCAGACTCCGGCATCCCCGAAGTCGTGACGCCGGCCACGACCGTCGACCGCTGGTGGCCCGAGATCGCCGCGTTCCTCGACACCGGCCACAACAACGCCAAGAGCGAAGGCATCAACCGCGTGATCAAGCTCGTCGCCCGCCACGCCTTCGGCTCCGCAACACAGAGCACCAACGCCTACGCACGCTGCGTCACCACCCGCAGAGCCCGCGGACACCTCCGCACCGATTCAACTTTGAAGCCCCGGTAAAGCCTGCCGACCGTGCGCAGGTTCTCCTGGGCGGTGAGATCCTCGTCCACGGCGGCGTACTGACCCGACAGCCCGATCTTGCGGCGCAGCTTCACCATGTCCTTCAGCACGTCGAGGCCGGCCACCGTGGCCCGCCCGGAGTCCGGGCGCAGCAGCGTGGACAGCACGCGCACTGTCGTGGTTTTGCCGGAGCCGCTGGGATCCGGCAGGCCCATCACCGACCCCTCGCGGACCGCCAGGTCCAGGCCGTCCAGTGCGCGCGTGGAGCCGAACCGCCCTGTCAGGCCTTCGGCGAGGATCGCATGTGTCATTGCTCCCGCATCACCCGAGGAAAAGCGCGTTTCCACAGGTGAGCGATCTGTGATCGCTTCTGGGCCCACACCGTACGGGGGGTCGAGGCCAGCTTCCGTCCGCCATCGCCCGCCGCGGTGCGATCGGTTCCGGTACGGCCGTCGTGGTGCCCCGAAAGCGTCGGAGCGATCGTTGGACACCCGGTGGAGATCCGGGTGGAGCCGCGCCGGCGTGACGGCGGTCCAGGGGAACTTGAGCCGTGTTCTGAGGACGGGCTTCGATGCTTTCCGGGCACCCGGCTCCGGGCCACGAGACGGGGCTGGCCGCATCAGACGGCAGGGCGTGAACGAGTGGGTACCCGCCATGGGGAGAGGACGAGGACCGACCGGCGCACGGTCCGGCGGAGCGGCGACGAGACGCCACGGGACGCGAGGCGTCCGATCGGCGGATGCGGCACGGCGCAGCCGCCGCCCGGCCCGGGCCGCGGCCGCCGCGGTCCTGGGCATCGCCCTGGCGCTGCCGGTGCCGGCCGCGGTGCACGCGGTCGCGCTGACGGGTACGGAAAAGGGCAGGCCCGCACCGGTCGGGCTGTGGCCCGGCACGGTGACCTTCTCCCCGACGGAGATCGAGGCCACGATGTCGTTCGCGGTGGACGGCACCATGTGTTTGAGCCAGCCGCCCGGCCCGGAGGGCGGGGCAGCTGGCTCGGGGCCGGTGGTGGCGCACCGGGCCGGCGACGTTCTCCCGCAAGATCTCCTGCTCCGTCTCCAGCTCTCGTACGGCAACAGGTACTGAGCGAGCTCAGTGTCTCCGGACGTTCTGCGCGGGCCATGAGTGATGTATGTCACTTGGCGGGTCATGGTCGCGGACTTTGCTGCGCATCACGCCGATTGTCCACTTGTGGTGGTCTAGACCGTCTCATGGGCCTTGTTTTACTCTCCGGACTGCGATCTGTAAGGGATCGTTCACGGAGAGGCAGGGTCTGGGGAGACTCTGTGGGGAGGGTGTGTCATGCCTGTGGGCAGACGGTTGGGTGCCGCGGGGGTGGTGTTGTCGGCCGTGGTGATGTTGAGCGTCCTCGCGCCGACGAGCGGGGTCGGGGTAGCTCAAGGTAACGCGCTTGCAGGTGCGGCGGCGGATGCCGTGACCGGCGACCAGCCTGTGGCCACCGAGGGTGAGGCCATCGCACAGGCCCGGCGCACGGGCAAGCCTGTAGAGATCGCTTCTCTGCGCGGGGAGAGCAGTGAGGTCTTCGCGACCCCGAAGGGCAGCTTGGAGGCGCGAGAGCACTTACGTCCGGTGCGGGCGCGTGTGGACGGTGAGTGGAGGGACATCGACACTGACCTGTCCAGGTCGGGTGACGGCATGGTGGCGCCGAAGGCCACCGCGGTGGGCCTGGAGTTCTCCGGGGGCGGTGACGTTCCGATGGTGCGGATGACGAAGGCCGGACGGGAGCTGGCGCTTTCGTGGCCGGGGGCGCTTCCCTCTCCGCAGCTTGAGGGTGACACGGCGACGTATGTGGATGTGCTGCCGGGGGTCGACCTGAGGCTGGGGGCGCAGGAGGACGGGTTCACGCAGTTGCTGGTGGTGAAGTCGGCCGAGGCGGCTGCCAGTACGAAACTGGCTGAGCTGCGGCTGGAGTTGGATGCTGCGGGCGTGGACGTAAGGGAGACCGGCGGCGGTGGGCTGGAGGCTGTGGACCGGGGAGCCGACGGCGCGGTGTTTGAGGCCCCGCAGCCGCTCATGTGGGACTCCAGCCCGGGCACATCGACGCAAGAGGCCGCGAAGGCGCAGCCGTCGGCGGCAGTGATGGAGAGTTCAGATGGTGGTGAGCCGGGCGCGGGGGAATCGGGGAAGCTGGCGCCGGTCCATGTGGAGGTCGAGGCCGGCCAGGACGAGATGGTGCTGAAGCCGGACACGCAGGTCCTGCGGGGTGAGGACACGGTGTATCCGGTGTTCATCGACCCGCAGTGGTACTCGCCCAAGGCGACGGCGTGGACCATGGCGTCGAAGTACTGGGCGTCCTCGCCGCAGTGGAAGTTCAACGGCGACTCGGATGCGGGTATGGGCTACTGCGGTTGGGCCTACTGCAAGCCGTACGACACGAAGCGGCTTTTCTACCAGATTCCGGTGTCGAGGTTCGCGGGAAAGTCGGTGCTGTCGGCGGAGTTCGTGGTGCGCAACACGTCGTCGGCGTCCTGCAATGAGCGGAGTGTGCAGTTGTGGCGGACGAAGGGGATCTCGTCGTCGACGACGTGGAATTCGCAGAATGCTCCGGGGTTTTGGATCGACCATCTGACGACGGCCTCGTTCGCGTACGGCTATGACGGGTGTGCGGCCAAGGATGCCGAATTCAAGGTGAAGTCGGCGGTGCAGCAGGCTGCAGACAAGAAATGGTCGACGATGACGTTCGGCAGGCCGGCGATGAGTTGGACGCGTACGGCTGGAGGCGTTTCTCGGACGACGCGTTTCTGCGGGTGGAGTACAACCGGCCGCCGTCGCAGATCAAAATGTCGCAGCTGAC
This sequence comes from Streptomyces diversicolor, assembly GCF_057537855.1. NCBI lineage: Bacteria > Bacillati > Actinomycetota > Actinomycetes > Kitasatosporales > Streptomycetaceae > Streptomyces > Streptomyces diversicolor. The sequence continues at coordinate 12,790 of NZ_BAAJXA010000013.1, read as the reverse complement.
GATGGAGTACGGCGGAACCTGCAAGAAGCCGTCGGAGGCGGCGCGCGTGCGCACCCTGGGCAAAGTCTACGCCAACGAGGTCACCGACCCCGATGGCGACAGAGTCGCAGTGCAGTTCCAAGCCAAATGGGATTCGGGTGACGGAAAGGGGATGATCGCCCGGTGGAAACCCGCCTTGACCTCGTCCAAGCCGTCTGGTTCCACCTTCGCTGTCAGCTTGCCGTCTTCGGTGCCGGAGAACAAACAGGTCCGCTGGTACGCCCGCAGCTACGACGGCGCCCAGTACTCACCGTGGTCATGGTCGGGTGATCTGACGGCCTGCTACTTCGTCTACGACACCAATGTGCCCAAGGCTCCTGCGGTTTCGTCCGGGGACTACCCGCCCTCTGATACGGAGAACCCGGACGACCCGTGGTACGACGGGGTAGGAAAATATGGCAGCTTCACCCTCAAGGGCGCTAACAGCGATGTGACCAGGTACTGGTACGGCCTCAACGGCGACCCCACTTCGAAGAACGCGGTCTCCACCTCCGGGGGCGCGGCGAAGCTCGCGAAAGTGCTGCCGACCAACCCTGGCCTGAACTTCGTGACGGCCCAGGCGTTCGACCAGGCCGGCAACGGCAGTGAGATCCACACCTACAAGTTCCGCGTCAAGGCCGGGCAGCCCGAGCGGGTCATGTGGCAGATGGACGACGCGTCCGGCGCGGGGGCGGCGGCCGGATCGGCGCCCGAGCGCACGGCCCAACTGCGAGGTGGTGCTGTGCCGGGGGCCGCGGGTGCCAAGGGCACGGCGGTGTCCTTCGACGGCCAGGACGACTACGCGGTCACTGACATCCCGACCGTAGACACCTCGACAGGGTTCTCCGTCTCCGCGTGGGCGAAGCTGGCCCAGATGCCTGATCACGCCGCGATCATCGCGGCGCAGCCGGGCAACCACGCCCCCGGGTTCGAGCTGTACTACTCCAAGACGTACGACCGTTGGGCGTTCAACCAGTACAAGGCCGACGAACCGGGGGCCGGTATCGCCCGTGCGATGCAGGCATCGGCAGGCGGAGCGCAGGCGGGGCAGTGGACGCATCTGGTGGGTACCTTCAGCGCCAGCAGTGATGAGCTGAAGCTGTATGTGAACGGCCAGCTGGCGGGGACCGCGGCGTATGACTCGCCGTGGGACGCGCGGCGGGGGCTGCAGATCGGTGCGGGCTCCTACGACGGGCAGCCCGGCTCGTTCTTCCCCGGTGCGATCGACGAGCTGCAGATCTTCGACAAGCCGATCTCCGCCGCCGAGGTCACCCGTCTGTACGGCAAGGAGCCGATCACCACGGGCCGTCCCGCGCGGGCAGTGTTCACGATGGACGATCCGGCCGACGCCACCCAGCTGACCGGCCGGGCTCAGGTCCCCAACGCGGCCATCAAGGGGGGCGCCACCTTCGGGCAGCCGGGTATCGCGGGCAAGGCACTGACGCTGGACGGCATCGACGACTACGCCTCCGCCGGGCGGCCTGTGCTGAACAACCAGGCCAGCTTCGCCGTATCCGCCTGGGCCAAGCTGCCGAAGACCAAGCCGGACCATGCGGCCATCATCGCAACGCAGACGGGCACCTACCGGCCGGGCCTGGAACTGTACTACTCCAAGGCATACGACCGTTGGGCGGTCAACCAGTACTCGGCCGATTCCTCCGAGGCCACCCCGATCCGGGCCATGCAGGCCGACGGCCAGACCGCGTACGGCGACACCTGGACGCACTTGGTCGGTGTGCACGACACGGTTGCCAACAAGCTGATCCTGTACGTCAACGGGGTCAAGGCAGGGGAGACGGATCTGCAGGCCAACTGGTACGCGGGCGGTGCGGTGCAGATCGGTGCCGGCTCCTACGACGGACAACTGGCCTCGTTCTTCCCCGGCCAGATCGACGACGTCCGCTTCTTCGACCGCCCGGTTTCTGCCGCCGAGGTCCAGCAGATGTTCCGCCAGCGGCCGCTGGTCAAGGGACGCTGGACGTTCGCGACGGCCTCGGGTTCACCGCTGGTCACACCGGACGCGTCCGCGTCGGGCAACGCCATGACACTCAACGGCGGCGCGCAGGTGGGCCCTGGCTGGGTCGATGGCGGCGTGACCGTCGACGGGGTCGATGACTACGGTGTGACCTCCACCGCTCCGCTGGACACCAGCGCCAGCTTCACCGTGGCCGCGTGGGCACAGGCCGCCGCCGTCCCAGCGCACGAGGTGACGCTGCTCAGCGCACCAGGTACGACGCAGAACGCGTTCGCGGTGCGCTACGAGCCCAGTGCCACCCCAGACACCGATCCCGGACGGTGGCGCATCGCGATGCCCGACGAAGACACGGTTACGCCCGCGGTTGTTCAGGTCGGCAACGGGCAGTTCTTCAGCCCCACTGACTGGACCCACCTGGCTGTGGTCTACGACGGATTTGCCAAGCATCTGTCGCTGTATGTCAACGGTGAGCTGGAAACGGTCGCATGCGTGGACGCGGACGGTGACGGAGAGCCGGACGACACCTCCTGTGCAGACAGGTTCTCCTGGGCGGACGACGTGCTGTCGTTCAAGTCGTCGCAGCCATGGCAACTGGGCCGGGCCAAGACCGGAACCAGCACATGGGGCGAGTACTGGCCGGGTGCCGTGTCCGATGTGTGGGCCTTCCAGGGCGCGCTGACGGGCGCCCAGATCGCACTGCTGGCCACCGGCCAGCCCGGCATGGACACCGACGTACCCGGCGCCGACTGACGTGCATCCGTTGCGGGCGCGGTTTCAGCGCCCGCAAAGATTCCCCGCTTGACATTCAGCTTCCGCCGCTGTGTGTGCGGTGAGCACACAGGCCTTGCAGCGAAGGACGAACAACAGGATGAACGCCAGATCGAGCAAGCGGTTCGGAGCACTGCGGAGACGCGTCGCGCTGGTCTCGGCCGTCGTCATGGTCGGCACGCTCCTGCAGGCAGTGACACAGCCGGCCGTTGCGGCGGACGACGGCAGGGGCCGCCCTGACCTGCCGGCATCAGAGAAACCTGTCCCCGGGGCGACCGGCAAGGTCAAGCCGCGCACACTGATGAAGGCACCGCGCACCCCACAAGTGGCCCCTGACGCGGCCTGGCCGAAGACAGCGACCGCGAAGGTCGAACTGCCCCCAGCCGGCGCGAAGTACTCCACGGCATCTGTGCGTGCCAAGGGGCTGCCGTTGACGCTCGACACTCGGCTGAAGGCTGGCAAGAAGCCTGCCCGTGGGCCTGTGGAGGCACGTGTACTGAGCCGCGAGGCTGCCGAGAGGGCAGGCGTGGACGGGCTGCTGTTCACCCTGCGCCCTGAGAGCACGCGCGACACGTCGCAGTCCGGTCGTGTGCGGGCCACGGTCGACTATTCGGGATTCGCCGACGCTTATGGCGGTGACTACGCGTCCCGGCTGACGCTGGTCCAGTTGCCCGCCTGCGTGCTTACGGCACCGGACAAGAAGGGGTGCCGCACCAGCGAGCCGGTCGCGACGGTCAACGACACCGAGAAGCAGACACTGACCGCGCAGGACGTGCTCCTCAGCGCCGGTTCGACGACCGTGCTCGCTGCTGTTGCGGGAACGGCGAGTGAGAACGGAGATTACAAGGCGACGTCGCTGGCACCGTCGTCGACATGGAGCACCACCTCAACACCGGTGACTTCTCCTGGTCGTACAACATGCCGGTGCCCGAGGTGCCGGGTGGTCTGACCCCCAGCGTCGGACTGTCCTACTCCTCGGGCTCGATCGACGGGCGGACCGGCAACACCAACAACCAGGCATCCTGGGTCGGCGACGGTTTCGACCTATGGCCCGGCTACATCGAGCGTCGCTACAAGCCCTGTTCCGACGACGACGTGAAGAACGCCGACGGCCACATCCCGGGCGATGTGTGCTGGGCCTACGACAACGCGTTCATCACCTTCAACGGCAAGGGCGGCGAACTCGTCCCGAACGGCACCGACTCCTTCAGGCTCAAGGACGACGACGGAACCAAGATCGACCGTCTTACCTCCAGCGCCCGGGGCAACGGCGATGACAACGGCGAGTACTGGCGGTTGACCACACCCGACGGCACCCACTACTACTTCGGCTTCAACCGCCTGCCCGGATGGACGGACGGCAAGGAGACCACAGACTCCACCTGGACAGTTCCCGTTTTCGGCGATGACACGGCGGAGCCCTGCCACGCTTCGGCGTTCGCCGATTCCTGGTGCCGGCAGGCCTGGAGATGGAACCTCGACTACGTGGTCGACACACACGGCAATGCCATCGCCTACTACTACAACAAGGAGACCAACTCCTACGGCCGCAACCTTGAAGCCGCCGACAACACCCCCTACGAACGAGGCGGCACCCTCGCCCGCATCGAGTACGGCCTGAAGTCCTCCTCCATGTACGGGACGAAGGCACTGGCCAAAGTCGCCTTCAACAACAACGAGCGCTGCCTTCCCGACTCCTCGACCACCTGCTCCGACATCAAAGCAGACGGGTTCTACTGGTACGACACACCCTGGGACCTGAACTGCGACAGAACAGAGGACTGTGACCGGGGCCGCGTCTTCCCTGTGTTCTTCACTCGCAAGCGGCTGACTGAGGTAACCACCCAGGTCTACGACGGCAGCGTGTACAAGAACGTCGACTCGTGGAAGCTGACCCACCGCTGGGGCATGGCCGACACCGACTACCAACTCCTGCTCGACTCCGTACAGCGGACCGGGCACACCGCTACCCCGGCGATCACCCTGCCGAAGACAACCTTCGCCTACACCCAACTCGCCAACCGCCTCGACAAGACCGGCGACGGTTACGCCCCCTTCATCAAGGATCGCCTGTCCTCGGTCGCGGACGAGTCCGGCGGTCAGATCGACGTCGACTACTCGGCCCCGGCCTGTGACTGGGGCTCCCTGCCGACTCCCGAGACGAACACCACCCGCTGCTTCCCCCAGTACATCGGAGGCAGCGTCACCGACGACCCGGAACGGCAGTGGTTCAACAAGTACGTGGTCGCCTCGGTGACGGCCACCGACCGCACCGGCGGCGCCCCCGACCAAGTCACCGCATACGACTACATGGGCGGTGCAGCCTGGCACTACGACGATGACGACGGGTTGACGAAGGAGAAGTTCAAAACCTGGTCGCAGTGGCGCGGCTACGGCCGGGTTCGTGTGCAGACCGGCGGCCAGGGCGGTGCGTCGGAGATGAAGACACAATCGGACACATACTTCCTGCGCGGCATGGACGGGGACCGCAAGGACACCTCGGGCGGCACCAAGTCCGTGACTGTCTCCCTGAGCGAGGGCGATCCGATCGCCGACCATGAGTCGGTGGCCGGCTTCGCCTACAAGACCGTCAGCTACTCCGGCCCCGGCGGCAAGGTGCTGGCCAAGACCGTCAACCGGCCCTGGCACCATGAAACGGCGAAGAAGGTCCGCGACTGGGGCACGGTCACCGCCAACCTCAGCGGCACCTCCCTCACTCAGTCCTTCACCTCGCTCGACGACGGTGCTGGCGCCAAGTGGCGCACGACTTCCCGTGCCAACACCTACGACACGGTGGCCGGGCGGATCACACGGGTCGATGACTTCGGCGATGACAGCACCGCCACGGACGACAGATGCACACGCACCACGTACGCCACCAACACCACCGACAACATCCTGACGCTACCCTCCCGCGTGGAAACGGTCGCCAAGGCCTGTGACAAGACGGTCAGCCGCCCCGACGACGTGATCTCCGACGTCCGCACCGCCTACGACGGGGGCACCTACACCGCGGTGCCTGCAAAGGGAGACGCGACCGCGAACGCGGTACTGAAGAAGTACGACGGCACCACCGCCGTCTACCTCGAATCCGGGGCGGGCTACGACTCCTACGGCCGGCCGACGACCACCACCGACCTCACCGCTGACGTGACCGTCTCGGCCGCAGGAGCGATCACGCGCACCGTGCGCACAGACGGACGCACGACCACGACCGAGCGGACTCCGACCGCAGGGTTCGCCACCAGCGTGAAGGTAACCACGCCCCCGGTGAAGGCCGGCGACACGGCTACGGCGCAGACCTCGACCACCACTCACGACATTCTGCGCGGCCAGGCGCTGACCCAGACCGACACCAACGGCAAGGTCACCAACTTCGCCTACGATGCCCTGGGCCGCTCGGCCAAGGTGTGGCTTGCTGACCGCCTCACCGGTCAGACACCCACGTACGAGTTCACCTACACGGTCAGCGACGGCAAGCCAGTCGCAGTCGGCACCAAGACCCTCGGCAACAACGGCGTCCAGCGCACTTCCTACACCCTCTACGACGGATTCCTGCGTCCACGTCAGACCCAGGATCCCGGTCCCGACGGCGGACGTCTGCTCACCGACACCTTCTACGACGAACGTGGCCTGGCCGCCAAGGAATTCGCGACCTACTACACCAACGGCGCCCCGGCCGCAGACCTGTTCAAACCGGCCGACGCGCTCGCGGTGGAGACGCAGCACCGCTACAGCTACGACGGCCTCGGCCGCCAGACCGAGGCAAAGCAAATCGCCGGCAACGGTGACGGCGGCACAGTCCTGTCCACCATCCGGACGATCTACGGTGGTGACCGCGTCACCGTCATTCCGCCCATCGGCGGCACCGCCACCACCACACTGATCGATGCCCGAGGGCAGACGACCGAACTGCGTCAGCACCATGCGCGCGCAGCAGAGGCCGCCTACGACACCACGAGCTACGCCTACACGCCCCGCGGCGAGCTGAAGAAGCTGACCGACGCGGCGGGCAACGACTGGACCTACACCTACGACCTGCTCGGTCGGCAGACAAAGGCCACCGACCCGGACAAGGGCACCACCACCAGCACCTACGACGATCGCGGTCAGCTGACCACGACCACGGACGCACGCGAAACCACGCTCGCCTACACATACGACGGCCTCGGCCGTCAGACGGAACTGCGACAGGACGCGGCCACCGGCCCCTTGCGCGCCTCGTGGACCTACGACACCATCAGCGGCGCCAAAGGCCAACTCGCCGAAACAACGCGGTACGAAGGCGCCAACGCCTACACCACCAAAGTCGTCGCCTACGACCGCCTCTACCGCCCCACGCGCACGTCCGTGACCATTCCGGCGTCCGAAGGCGCCCTCCAGGGCACCTACATATCGACCACCGCATACAACGTCTCCGGCACGGTCCAGGGCGTCGGCTATCCCAAGGCGGGATCCCTCGCGGCAGCGACCGTGGCCTACACCTACGAGGACGACACCCTGCGCCCGATCGCCGTCACCGGCAGCCAGGGCGTGAAGGCCACAACGAACTACAGCCTGACGGGCAAACCACTCCAGTACGAACTGTCCAACAGCGCTGGCAAGAGGACCTGGGTCAGCGACACCTACGAGTGGGGCACGCAACGCCTGGCCACCTCCCGTGTGGACCGCGAAGAGATCGCCGGCGTCGACCAGAGCAACACGTACCACTACGACGAGGCGGGCAACGTCCTGTCCGTCTCCGACGTCTCCCGCTCCGGCGCCGACACCCAGTGCTTCGCATACGACTACCTCGCCCGCCTGACCGAAGCCTGGAGCCAGAGCACCAGCACCTGCGCCACCACACCCAGCGGCAGCACGCTCGGCGGCCCGGCCCCCTACTGGTCGTCCTACACGTACGACCTCGTGGGCAACCGGAAAACGGAAACCCTCCACGACACCACCGGCGACACGGCCAAAGACACCAAACGCACCTACGCCTACCCCGACCCGGGAACCACACGGCCCCACGCACTGAGCTCCGTAACCACGACGGGCCCAACAGGCACCGCCCTGGACACCTTCGCCTACGACGACACGGGAAACACCACCACCCGCACCCTGGGCGGCACGGCACAAACCCTCACCTGGGATGCCGAAGGCCACCTCGCCCGGGTCACCGAGCCCGTCGAAGGCGGCACCGCCAAGGCCACCGAGTACGTCTACGACACCGACGGCAAACGTCTCATCGGACGCACCCCCACCGAGATCACCCTCTACCTCGGCGCCACCGAAATCACCCTGCCCAAGGGTTCCACCACGGCGAAGGCCACCCGCTACTTCGACCTCGGCGGAGGACACCAGGCCGTCCAGAGCGACAACGGATCGGTTTCCTTCACCCTCGCCGACCATCAGGGCACAGCCCAGCTCGCCGTCGATGCCGCCACACAGAAGCTCACCCAGCGGCGCACCTTGCCGTTCGGCGGCACCCGCGGCCCCGAACCGGCCACCTGGCCCGGAACCAAGGGCTTCGTCGGCGGCACGGACGACACCAAGGCCACCGGGCTGACCCACCTGGGCGCACGCGAATACGACTCCAGCCTCGGCCGCTTCCTCAGCGTCGACCCGCTCCTCGACACCAGCGACCCACAATCCCTCACCGGCTACGGCTACGCCGGGAACAGCCCCGTCACCAGCAACGACGCCACCGGCCTGTTCTGCGACGGATGCAGCGCGAACAACCCTGATACCGCGTGGACCCCGGACAACGGCCCCGGCTGCACGACGAGCGCCTGTTACGACCACAGCGGCAAGGTCCTGTACTCCACCGCCGGCAAACCCAAGTCCACGGTGACCAACAAGAGCTCGAAAACCCCGTCAGGTGACGAGCAACTCGTACTCGCCGGTGTCGCCGTTCCGACCGAGGAACAACTCAGGGCACGCGGCTACGCCGGATACAAAAGTACCACCTACGATTCCATGGTCATGCGCTGGTCCGAGGGCATGTGCATGATGGACCCGGGCTCGGAATTCTGCAAAGCAGCCAACGCCCTCGGCTGGATACGCCCCTCCTCGGACCTCCTCCTCGAACTCACCGGCATCCCTGACGCCGTCCGCTGCGCAAAGGGAAGCGCCCGCGGCTGCCTTTGGACGGCCGCCGGATTCCTTCCACTCGGAAAGATCGGAAAGGCCGCCAAGCTCCTCAGGGGAGGCGAGGAAGCAGCCTCCGTCGCCGCACGTCTCGGCGCCATGTGCTTCAAACACAGCTTCGTCCCCGGCACCGACGTACTACTCGCCGACGGCACAACCAAACCCATCGAGGAGATCCAGGTCGGTGACAAGATCGTCGCCACCGACCCGACGACCGGCAAGACCACCACGCGCGAAGTCGCCGCCACCATCATCACCGAAGACGACAAGGACTTCGTCGACCTCACCATCACCCAGGCCCACGACACCAGCACGAACCCGGGCGCATCGCTCATCGCGACAACGACCCACCCCTTCTGGTCACCCTCGCAACACGCCTGGGTCAACGCCGGCGACCTGAAGCCGGGCATGACCCTACGCACTGACAAGGGCGCCACTGCGAGGGTCGCAGAAACTCGCCACTTCACCGAGCGACAGACCACCCACGACCTCACCATCAACGGCACCCACACGTACTATGTGCTGGCGGGGGAGACGCCGGTACTCGTTCACAACAGCGGGCCCGGGTGCGGAACGAATTGGATGTCGTCCGACAAGCTTCCGCATCATTACATGCGGACGAGCGACCAGGGAGTTATGCATGCCGAGGACTTCGGCGTGAAGGGCCCATACAATAAGGCGAATGGCCAGGCGTTCATTCGTGCCATTGAGCAGTTCGTGAAGAACCCGGGAACGCGCCAAATCCAAGGAAGTTATAGGGGTCAGGCCGCCATCCACTACGTAGACGACACGGGGCTTCACGCGTCATTCGCCGCGAACGGTCCGAATGTCGGAGAATACCTCGGCGGGTGGCGATCCAGTGGGGATCAGCTGACCTACCTGCTGCGGGATGGGAAGCTGTAATGGTGAGCCGTCGGCATGAGAGCTGCGAGCTGAAGAGAGATCTCCGTGAAGATTGAGTTGACAGACGATCAGGCGCTCGTCCTGTCCGACTGGATGAACCGCGTTATGCATCGAGAAGATTTCTCGACGCTCGTCGACGATCGAGCTGTCTGGTCTGCTCTGTTCAGGATCAGCGGAACGCTGGAAACGCAATTGTCGTCGATCTTTGATTCCGCGTACTCCGAGCGGTTGGACGCGGCCCGCCAACGGCTAATTGGTGAGCTTGGAGAGTTTGGCGAGCGATGAATTGACACACATGCCGTCATGGCCTGGTAGAAGGCCATGACGGCAACGTCAGCGGACGGCTGACGGGGGCGGTGGCTCGTGAGGGCCACCGCCCTCTTCGGTGAGTGCGGCAGTGAGCCGGTCGATTGCTTGGCGTTGGAGGCGGAGCCGGACGTGGGCGTAGACGCCGGCGGTGACGCCGATGTGGGCGTGACCGAGCAGTTCCTTGATCACGACGAGGTCGACGCCTTGTTCCAGGAGGAGGATGGCGGTCGAGTGTCGGAGGTCGTGGAAGCGGATCGTCCGGAGCCCTGCGCTGTGAAGGAGGCGGCGGGTGAGGTTGGTGGGGTCGAGCGGCCTGCCCTTCGGGGTGGTGAAGACGAGCCGGTTGCCCATCCAGCCCGTCCCGGCCGTCTGACGCTCTTCCTGCTGCCTTTCCTGGTGGATCTTGAGGGAACTGAGGCATTCGGTAGGGAGGGCGATGCGCCGCTCGGAGGCCAGGGTCTTGGTGTTCAGGACGGTCAGACCCTGGCTGCGGGTCCGCTGGAGGGAGCGGCGGATGGTGGCGGTGCCGCCGTCGAGGTCAAGGTCGTCGTCATCGACGGCATCGAGGACGGCGACGACCACCTGCGGTTGCTCCTCAGCGTTAGGGTCCCAAGGGCCCCATTCGACGATCGTGACTTCGGGCGGCGGGCGTAGGTTGCTGGAGACCCCGGCCTGCGATACGGGATCCTGGGCGTGCAGCGCCACCGTGATGCGTTCTGGATGCGCCTGTAACACGGCTTTTCTTTCCTTGTGGGTAACCCCCGCCGGGTGATGCGAGAATTGATCAAACAGGCTCAGCACATGGGGCGGGCCCTTGCGTCATCGGTGAACTGGCGGTCCATTTCGTCGCCGAATTTCCGGTCTTTGGCGAGGCCTGAATCGGGCGCCACGCGCCACGGGTAGGGGCCAAGAACAGTGAGAACGTCCCGCGATGGTCCCACTGATCCTGGCGGGGTTGAGTTTGACCTGAAGCAGCATTTCTGTCTCAGGCTCGGCGCTGTTGTCGGGGATCAGCAGGCTGCACACAGGGGCCGTGTAGGCAGTCGGGTCCGGGGCTTCGGAGTCGGTTACGACGTTGTAGGTGCGGGGGATTCTTGGGTCGCGCTTGAGCAGGCCCATCTTCTCCAGGCTTCTGATGTGGTGCGCCACGCTGGATGTGCTTTCCAGTTGGGCGGCTTCGTCAATCTCGCGTAGTGATGGCGGGTATCCGTTCTTCTTGGTCGATGCTGCGATGAAGGCAAGGATGTTTCTCTTGCGTGCCGTCAGCGCCGGATATGCCAGCGAGGCTTTTTCGCTGTCAGGATGGGGCATGGGATGTTCTTTCCATGGGTGGGTCGGGGGAGGGGTCAGCGATGGCGTCGGGCAGCGTGTTGTGCGGACCACTCGGTGCGGGTCGGGCCGAGCACTGCTTCGGCAAGGCGCTTGAGCTGGAGGTCGTCGGGGCCGGCTGGGGCGTGGATGAGGTCGATGTCGCGCCGTAGTTGTTCGCAGGGGTTGCCGATGCGTCCGGCGTGGCCGCCGTGGAGTTGCTTGGCGTCCTCTGCGGAGGCGACGCCGGCGCGGTGATTGGTGAGCTTGCTGTTGAACAGCCAGACGTCGCATGGCTGGCCCGCATCGAGCAGGTATGCGGCGTGGTAGGCGGCGAGTTCGGCGGTCATCAGGCGGTGCTGTATCTCGGCGATGCGGTGGCGGACGGTGTCCAGGTCGCTGAGGAGTCCTTGGTAGCGCGGCCGGGCGGATACCCACTGTGCGGTGATGTCGAGGATGTGCTGGTGGGCGCCCAGGGCGACGGCTGCCAGGTTGAGGCGTCCGTAGACGACAGAGGACAGCAGCGCGACGGCCAGGCCGTCGCCGATCTCACCGATGACGTGGGTCTCGGGGACGTGGACCCGTCTCAGGCGTAGGCCGTCGACGGAGAAGCCGCGCAGCCCGTTGAGGGGTCTGTGGACGACTTCGAGGCCGGGTGTGTCCTTCTCTACGAGGAAGGCGGTGAGGCTCTTGGGGTGAAGGGGTTTGCCGGTGCGGGCGATGACGCAGTGGACGTCACCGAGATCGGCGTTGCCCACGAGGTCCTTCTCACCGGAGAGAATGTAATCCTTGCCCTTGCGGCGGGCGGTCGTCTCCATCGCCAGGACGTGGCTGCCGGTGGTGGGTTCCGTGGTGGCGATGGTGGGCCAGATACGACCTGCGGCGATCTCGGGCAGCCAGTTGCGGCGCATCTGCGTACTGCCGTACTCGGCGATGGGGGCGGCACCGAGGATGGATGCCTGGAGGATCGCGCCGGCCGCGGCATTGACCCGGGAGATCGCCGCGAGTATGGCGGTTTTGGCGACGTGTCCCTCGTCCATGCCGTCCCACTCGGATCCGATCAGGACGCCGAGCCATCCGTCTTGCTGAGTATGCGCCGGACGTTGTGGTCGGTATGCGGGCCGCGGCTCTCCAGTTGCGGAGTGAGCGAAGCGAGGTGCTTCTCGGCGGTGTTCTGCGCCTGGAGCTGGAGACGCAGGTGGTCGTCGGTGAAATAGGGGTGGGAGAGAGGTGCTCGGCATGGGCACTTCCCTTTCTGGGACTGGTGGCGGGTGAGCGCCTGACGCTGACTTGGGATGATGGGCGTGGAGCAGGCCGCCACGAGAATCTGGGATTCGTGGGTGAGGGGGCTTTGGTCGGATGAGCCGCCGTGTCCCGGAC